>CABUOH010000265.1 GCA_902493085.1 uncultured Sutterella sp.
GGACATGCAGAGCGTAATCGTCGTTGAGTCAATGGCGTAAGTCGGCTGTTGATATTGCTCGCCGAACTGAAGGTCGAATTCTTTCGAGAACCGTTTCAAGATAGCCTCGTAAAACTCTTGAAAGATCTTGTAATCCCGCTGACTGTTGGCGTAGGCCAGTGATGTGCGCTTGATAGGTTTAGCGCCGCCGGCGTGTTGAAGTGCGCCAAGAGCTGAATAGAGCCCATCTTCGATTTCGCGCAAGGAATCGCAGCCGCTGATATGGCAAAATACGAGGGCGACAAGCTGATCCCAGATCGTGAATTTGGTCGCATTGCCGGGCTTATAGTACTTGTGGGCAATCTCCTCGAGCACTTCTCGAGGCAGGAGTTTGATCAGCTGAGCAAAGACTGTAGTCGTCGATTTCATGGCGGGGTGTGTTTTGGATTTTGTGTGGTAACTTGATCCTACACGCCCCGCCGCCATTTTGGGAGACGATTTTCTCTGCCGCCTCCCCGTCAACCCCTCTTTTCCACCCCCTCTCAAGCCTTAATTTGCGCTACGCGCTACACCCCCTCATCGGCCCTAGCGACAGGGGGCTTCCATACCACATTTCAATTTGGACAGTAGTGCCTGCTGACGGAGCCCGTCAATTCATGGCGCTGAAGAAGCGTCTGAAGATGACGGAAGTCTCCCGCATGCCGACTGCACTGCAGAGCGTGCCGAATGTTTTGGGCGACGGCTTGGTCGACGTACTCGTCGGCGCTTTGCTTCTTCGCAAAAGTTGACGGGGCGCCGCAGCGGGTGTCGCCGAGCAGCATCGTGCCGCCGCAGCGCATGTATTCGTCAATGCTCTTGATCCCGAGCGCGGCTTCGCAGTCTCGATAGGGAATGAAGGTCGTGTGCAGAAGAACGCAGCGGTCATACAGCTGGTCGTCCAGCGCAAATTGAAAGCCGAGTGAATCGGCCCCCGACAAAACGATCTTCATGCCGCAGGCGGAAAAAATGTCGGAGAGGAGTGCTGAGTTGTCGATAAAGCCCTCCGCTCGAGTCGCTTCGTCGATGAAGACGGTTCGGATGCCTCTTTGTTGAAGAAGGCTCAGATCGCGGTAGAGATCGGCGAGTTTGGTGCCGCTCGCGATCCGGAAGAAGGCGGTTTGAGAACGTTCGGCATCCGTCATGCCGCCGATGCACTGGCGGATCATCGTCGTTTTTCCGGTGTGCCTGAGGCCATAGAGGATGAAGACCCTCCCGCAGGGATCGCCCCTCAGGAAGTCGACAAGACTTTGGCAGCATGCCCGCCTGACGTAATGGCGGACGGGTTCGGAAAAGCGCTTCAGGTCGTCGCCCGTCAGCATTAATGAGGCATGGTTCGTCATGTCGTTTTCGGCTTTCCGTCTGGGGATGAGAAGGAGGCGTGCGGCCGCCGAGGCGTTTCGTCTTCGCCGGGAGGCCGGCATGGACGCAGGGATGAAGAAGGCGTCAAAGAAGAAGGCGTCGAAGGCAAAGCAAAATTACCTCTCCCTCAGTCTTTCTGTCAACAGTTGAGAGGGATGCTGTTGAGGGGGATGCGCATGACGCCGCCTTCCGGCCCTTCCTCCGCTTCAGAGCATCATCCGAGCGTTCGGCGCAAGACAGAAAAAAGGGACGCCTCCTTCATCGGAGGCGCCCCGCATGCATGTTGATCAATGCCGGGCCGGGCCCGAGGAGCTTGTACCCGAACCGGCGTCAATCGTGCGTCAAGCAGCTTCCTTCGCGGCGTTTTCGCCTGCGATCTGGCCGAAGACGAAGCAGTCGAGCACGGCGTTGCCGCCCACGCGGTTCGTGCCGTGGATGCCGCCCGTGATTTCGCCCGCGGCGTAGAGGCCCGGAATGACCTTGCCTTCCCAGTCAAGGGCCTGCGCCTTGACGTTGGTGTTGATGCCGCCCATCGTGTGGTGCACCGTCATGCCGGTGTAGCAGGCCCAGAAGGGACCGTCTTCGATGCGCTTCGTGAGGTTGACGGGCTGCTTGTTGAAGTCGTCGTCGCGGCCGTTCTTCACGAACACGTCGTTGTAGCGGCGGATCGTCTTTTCGAGCCCGTCGGGATCGACGCCCATCTTCTGGGCGAGCTCGCGGATCGTCGGGGCCGTCCAGGCTTCGTTGATCTTGATGCCTTCCATGATGGCCTTGCGGTTGACTTCGTCGTAGCTCATGAAGTTCGTGTTGTCGCAGACGGTGTAGCCGTAGCGCTCGGGGGTGCCGAGGACGGCGTCGCGGATCACGTCGCGGCGTTCGCCTTCGTTGACGATGCGGTTGCCGCGCTTGTCGACGTAGATGGAGCCGTTCACGTTGAAGTTGAGAAGGAGCTTCATCTTCTTGCCGGCGGGTGCGCCCGGAGTGGACTGGATGAAGTCCATGCCGACGAGATAGGCGCCGACGCGCACGGCGGCCATGGCCACTTCGCCCGTGGAGCCGGGCAGATTGTCCGTGCCGAGGCCCTTGACGCGCGGGTCATGGAGTTCGCGCAGATAGCGGTTGCCCGAGAAGCCGCCCGCGGCGAGCACGACGGCCTTCTTGGCGCGGATGTACTTGGCGGGGCCCTTGGCGGGCTGGACCTTGACGCCGATCACGCGGCCGGCAAACGGCTCCTCGCGGATGATTTCCGTGACGCCCTGGCCCGTGCGGACTTCGACGCCGAGCTCCTTGGCGGCCTTCGTGAGAACGGTGCCGTAGCCCTGGCCCTTGGGAAGCGCGGGGATGTGAAAGCGCGGATAGAGCGCGCCGAAAATCTGGATGACGTTGTCCTTGAACTTCATGCCGAGGGATTCGAGCCAGGTGACGG
>CABUOH010000266.1 GCA_902493085.1 uncultured Sutterella sp.
GGCGAAGCACTTCGGCATTGCCTTCTGCGCGCTGCCGCACGGCCTCGAGCCGCCGGCTCATCTCGCGAACGAGAAGCCTGCGGCGCTTCGGATGCACGATCAGGTCGTCGATCAGATAGGGGTTGCGCTCGACGGCCCAAATGTCGCCGAGCACCTCAAAGAGCATGCGCGCGGAGCGGCCGGTGCGGCGCGAAGCGCGAAGCGACTCGATCGTCGTCCAGGCCTTTTCGCCCAGAAGACGGATCACGATTTCGCGGTCCGAGAGCGACGTGTAGTTGTAGGGAATTTCGCGCACGCGTGCGGGGACTGTCATCTCGGTCATCAGTGAGGAAACTCCGTTCACGGGCTGAGCGGGCTCGGCGCATCGGCCAAGCCGCCGGATCAGCCCCGGTGTTGATGGGGGATTCTTTCATTCTAACTTATTGATTTTCAAGACTTATACGCCGTAGGGACTAGGGTGAAGGCCGTGACTGTACCCCCTTGGTGGTATTCGTTGTAGGGGGAAACTGTGACTTTTAGACGTCTTTTGGCGGGCCCGCGCGTGCCGTGCGCCGGGGCTGCTGGCGAGTTTTTTTCGACGGAATTGAGCCGACGGCGCCGCAAACGGGTAAAATGCGATTCATTTAAAAGAGAATCATTTTCCTTCTCAGCCCCGGCGTTTCAGGACCGGGTGATCAGACGGCCGGACCATGGAAGCGCCGGCGCGATCGAAGGAACAGACCCTTATATAAAAATGTCCGAATCTTTCACCCTGGATCAGGCCGCCATCGGAGACGAACTTGAGGTGGTCGGGGTCCATGCCGAAGGCGCTCCCGAAGACTGGGAGATCTGGCTTGAGGAAATCGGCTTCACGCAGGGCGAACCGTGCGTGGTGCTGCAGAAGGCCGCGCTGGGCGGCGATCCGATCGCGGTGCGCATCGGCGTATCCACCTTTGCGCTGAGGCTTGTTGAGGCGCGATGCATTGAAGTGAGGAGGCGCAGCTGATGGCCGTCTCCACCATCGACATCTATCCGTCCGGGCCGCTCATTGCGATGCTCGGCAATCCGAACGCCGGCAAGACGTCGCTCTTCAACATCCTGACGGGCTCGAAGCAGAAGGTCGCCAACTATGCGGGCGTGACCGTCGAGCGCGTCGAGGGGCAGCTCATCGGGGCGCGTGAGAAAATCCGCGTGCTCGATCTTCCGGGCACCTATTCCTTTCATCCCCGCTCGCCCGACGAGAAGGTGACGGTCGACGTCCTCAAGGGCGTCGCGCGCGGCGAGCGCAGGCCCGACCTCGTCGTCTGCGTGCTCGACGCGACGAATCTGAGGCGCGGCCTCAAGCTCGTCATGGCCGCGCAGCGCCTCGGGCTCCCCGCGGTCGTCGCCGTCAACATGATGGATCTCGCGCGCCGCCGCGGGATCGAGCTCAAGGCCGAGGATCTCTCGCGCGAACTGGGCGTGCCCGTCGTCGAGACGGTCGCCGTGCGCAGGCAGGGGATCGATGCGTTGACGGCGCTCCTCTCGGAGCCGTCGGCCTGGGCCTCGTGGGTGCCGTCGGCAACCGGGGAGGACGATCTTGCGCGCCTCAACCGGATTCTGCGCAAGCTCGGTCTCGACAAGATCTTCCCGGACGAATTCTCCGACCGCATCGACCGCATCGTTCTCAATCCGTGGCTCGGCGTCGTGATCCTGATGGTGATCCTCTTCTTCGTCTTCCAGGCGGTGTTCGCCTGGTCGGCCTATCCGATGGAGTGGATCGAGGGGGCGTTCAACATGCTCGGCGACCTCTGCGCCGAGCATCTCCCCGACGGCTTCGTGAAGGATCTGCTCGTTGACGCCGTCATCGGCGGCGTGGGCGGCGTGGTGGTGTTCCTGCCTCAGATTCTGATTCTCTTCTTCTTCATCCTGCTGATGGAGGAGTCGGGCTATCTGCCGCGCGCGGCCTTCCTCCTTGACCGCACGATGGGCTCGGTGGGCCTTTCGGGCCGCTCCTTCCTGCCGCTTCTGTCGGGCTACGCCTGCGCGGTGCCCGCCATCATGGCGGCGCGCATCGTCGGCAATCAGCGCGACCGCTGGGCGACGATCGCGATTGCGCCGCTTCTCACCTGCGGCGCGCGTCTTCCGGTCTACGCCGTGATGATCGCGGCCTTCGTGCCCGACGTCTCGGTCTGGGGCGTGGGCCTGCAGGGGCTCGTGCTCTTTGCGCTCTACAGCCTCGGCATGGCGGGCGCGCTCGTCGTCGCCTGGATTCTCAAGCACACGACGGGCAAGGGCGAAAACCGAACCCTGATGCTCGAGCTGCCGAGCTACCACATGCCGCGCCTCGATGCCCTCGCGCACGGCCTCTGGCAGCGCGCAAGCATCTACCTGCAGAAGGTGGGCACGATCATTCTCGCGCTCACGGTCTTTCTCTGGGTCCTCACGACCTTCCCGGCCGCCCCCGCGGGGGCAGCCGATCCGGCGATCAACTACAGCTTCGCGGGCATGCTCGGGCGCGCGATGGAGCCTCTCTTTGCGCCGATCGGCTTCAACTGGCAGATGTGCGTCTCGCTCGTGCCCGCCATGGGCGCGCGCGAAGTGGCGGTCTCGGTGCTCGGCACGCTCTACGCAACGGCGAGCGAGGCCGAGGACGCCCTGGTGCCGATCCTGCAGCACAGCTGGACGATCCCGATGGGGCTCTCCTTCCTCGCCTTCTTCGTCTTCAGCCCCTCGTGCTTTGCGACGCTCGCCGCCATCAAGCGCGAGATGGGCAGCTGGAAGGCGCCCGTCGTGCTGTGGGTGGCCTATACGCTCCTCGCCTACGCCTTCTCCTTCGTCG
>CABUOH010000267.1 GCA_902493085.1 uncultured Sutterella sp.
TCCATGGCGTGCGAGAAGTCGGCATAGCCCACCGGCAGGCGGCGGTTGAAGACTTCGCGGCCCATGAGGTCGTACTTGGCGTAGCGCTGGCCGTAGCCGAAGGTGAGGAAGCCGTCGTCGGCCTGATGGAAGCCCATCATGATGCCGGACTTGTAGATGTTTTCCGGATCATAGATCGGCGTGACGAACATGTACCAGCGGACGTCGCCGGCCGTGTCGATCACGGCGTTCTGCGGGTAGTAGACCCATTCAAGGGCGCCGCCCATCGGGTTGTTCCAGGTCGTGCGGGCAACGTTGCCGCCGGAGGGCAGGAAGTTGTTGATGAAGTAGAGGCGGTCCTTGAATTCCGGATCAACCTTCTTCACTTCCGTTTCGAACATGGCGTGGTGCTGAGCGGCCGTGCCGTTCGTTTCGGTGTGGATGCCCGGCGTGTAGATGCGGTAGATTTCCTTTTCAACGCGGGTTTCCTTCTTGCCGTCGACGCGGGTGTAGGAAACTTCAACCGTGTTGTTGTAGTCCGGGTAGAGGCCGAAGACCGGGATGCCGGCGTGGGTGCGCAGCTGAACGGCGCTCACGTTGTACTTGATTTCGGCGCCGCCGTGCTTCGGAACGATGCGGACCGTGGCGTCCTTGAGCTGATAGCCGCCGTTGCGGATCACGGCCGTGAGCGGCGCGATCTTGTACGGGTTCGTGATGACTTCGCCGATCTGGCCCTGAACGGCATAGTTGACTTTCGGGCCGGATCCGCCGCCGCCCGCGGAGGCGATGCCGGGAAGAATGCAGGCTGCGGCGACGGCCGCAACGGCGAGCTTCAGCTTGAAGTTCATGATGAAAACTCCTTTGGGTCCCTGATGTTGGATAGGGAATATGGATAGTCGGTCTTTGAAGGGCGCGTTGTTGTGTGATTGCTCAGTGCGCAATTGCGCCATGGCGTAAGATTAGTGAAGACCTGCGCAGGAAACCATTGTGAGTTTCGGACGTGTTCTGGTCAGATTTGACGATAGCGAAAGCTCAAAAATGAGAAAACAACCGAAGGACCACCTCGACCGGGACGCGCTTCTGCTTTTCAGAACGCTCTGCTCGACGCACAATCTCCAGCGGGCCGCCTCCCAGCTCGGGATGCCGCTTGCGACCGCCTCGCGCTCGCTCACGAAGCTTCGTGAGGCGTTCGGCGACGAGCTCTTCACGCGCTGCTCGGGCGGCCTCTCGCCCACGCCCAAGGCGCTCGCGCTCGAGCCCAAGGTCTCGTCCGTGATCGAAAGCTTCGAGGATCTCTTCGTCGAGGAGGCCTTTGACCCGGCCAACCTCGTGCGCGAATTCCACATCGCCTGCGCCGATCATGCGATGTTCTACGTCGAGCCCGCCGTCACGCTTGCGTCCAAAATCGCGCCCGGCGTCACCTTCAGGCTGCAGCCCAACGACGACAATTGGGCGACCGACCTGCAAAAGGGAGAGCTCGACTTCGTGATCTTTCCCATCGAGCGCGCGCCCGAAGGGTGCATGTGCCTGCCGCTCACCGCTTGCGAGAGCGTGCTCGTCGTGCGGCGCGGCCATCCGCTCGCGCAGAAGTTCGACTCAACGGGGCGGCTCACCGTCGACGACTGCCTTGCGCACCGCTACGTTCGCGTGCGCACGGGCCCCGAGTGGGTGCTCAAGGCCATGGACGCGCATGTTTCGGAAGCCTGGATTGCGAGGTCGAAGGCCGTGACGACGCCGTACTTCTTCAGCGCGGTGCAGATGGTGAAGCATTCGGATCTGTGCTTCACGTGCTCGAACGAGCTCGCGGGTGAAGTCGCGGCCGGAGACGACTTCAGGATTCTGCCGCTGCCCGACGAATGCAACCAGCGCTGGGTGCCCAAGCTTGTCTGGCACGAGCGCGGGCATCGGGATCCGGCCATGCAGTGGCTCAGGAGCGTGATCACGTCGCTTTCGCACGCTCACGAAGAGAGCTGATCGAGGTCGGGGAGTTTTCTCAGGTAGTCTTCCACATTGATGTGGCGAACTTCGACGCAGGTGAATGGCTTACCCGTGTAGAGGACGGTCTTGCTTAGGATGGGGCCGAAACGGTGCTTCGTTTGGGCGCATTTTTCCGGATCCGTCAGGTGGCGGCATTGGTTCGGCACGGCTTCGCTGCTGTGCTTGATTTCGAAGATTCGGCAGTTTGCGGCCGAAGGGTCGAAAACGACCATGTCGAATTCGCCCACGGGAAACTGCAGGACGAAAACCTGCTTGTCGGGATGAGCCAGCTTGGTTTCAAGGAGGACGATGTCTTCCATCATGCGTCCTTGGATCTCGCTCAGAACTCGTCCGCAAACGGCATTTCGCTCCTCGAGTGACAGGCTTTGGAAGGTCTGATCAAGCAAAAGGCTGTCTATGAGAGCAGTCGCCTGTGCGCAGCGCAGCCCCGGCTGCGCGATGAGCGTGCGCGTATTCTTGTTGTTGAGGTCTGAGAGACTCACGACGTCGACCTCCTCAATCAAATCCAGAAGACGGAGATAATCCTTGATTTCTGCGATGCACGCCTCGTCGATGGAGACGGTTTGTTCTTCCCGGTTCAGAATTTCCAGCATTCGTCTCAGGCATTGCGTGACGGTTCGGGCATCGACTCCGGCTGGGATGGCCTGCAGGCTTCTTGGGGTCGTGTTCAAATTCGAGGCCGGCATCCGGAGGTCGTAAGACTTGATGCCCCGAGCAAGGACTTCCATCATGAAGCGACGGTTGAGGCCTTCGACAACCCTGCTGACCACTGCTGTCCAAATTGGATTTGTGCATAGCTCAAAAACGGTCGAAAACGCCTG
>CABUOH010000268.1 GCA_902493085.1 uncultured Sutterella sp.
CAGGGCATTGAGGAGTTCCGGCGTCATGAGGGAAATAACGGAATTGTTTGAGAATTATTCTCAAGTATAAGCACAAGCAGGTCCGGCAGGGAAAAACAAAGGAGAAAAACAAAGGAGAAAACAAAGGAGGAGGTGCCGCTGCGGCGTCCTCCTCCTTCGGGTTCGACGGTTATTGGGTGAGCTTGAAGATGTCCTCGAGCTCTTCGTCGCTCATGTCGCCGATCCACTTCTCGCCGCTCGAAACCGTGAGGTTGGCGAGCTTTCGCTTCGCTTCGAGCAGCTTGTCGACGCGTTCCTCGAAGGTGCCCGCGGAAATGAATCGATAGACCAGCACGTCCTTCGTTTGGCCGATGCGGAACGCGCGGTCCGTGGCCTGGTTTTCGGCGGCCGGATTCCACCAGAGGTCGTAATGGATCACGACGTTCGCGGCCGTCAGGTTGAGGCCGACGCCGCCCGCCTTGAGCGTGAGGATCATCACGCGGCAGTCGGGATCGCTCTGGAAGCGGTCGATCATCTTCTGGCGCTCGGACACCGTGAGGCTGCCGTTGATGTACGGAATGTCCGTGCCGCAGCCCGCCGCCTCAAGCCAGACCTTCAGGCGTTCGCCCATTTCGGCGAACTGCGTGAAGATGAGCGCCTTGCGCTCGCTCTCGCGGCATTCGTCGAGAAGCTCGAGCAGGGCCGCGGCCTTGCCCGAGTCGGGCTTGGCGACATGGGTCTTCTGCAGGAGCGAGGGCGAATTCGTGCACTGCTTGAGCTTCGTGATGAGCGCGAGGATGCGGCCCTTGCGCTGCATGGCGCTCGGAAGCTCGTCGTTGTCCTTCAGGTCTTCGCCGGCAACGGGCCCGGCGCTGCGGATGCCGCTCAGTCCCTCGTTGAGGCACTTCTGATAGAGCACGGCCTGCGCCGGCGTCAATTCCGTGTAGCGGTTGATGATGTTCTTCTCAGGGAGGTCCGCGATGATGTCCTTGTCCGTTTTGACGCGCCTCAGAATGAAGGGTGCGGTGAGCGCGCGGAAGCGCTTGAGCGTCGAGAACGAGCCTTCGCCGCCCGCTTCGATGGGCTTGGCGTACTCGCGGTCGAACGCCGCCTTCGTGCCGAGAAGGCCCGGCTGGACGACGGCCATGATGGACCAGTATTCCGACAGGCGGTTTTCGACCGGCGTGCCGGTGAGCGCGATCACCTGCTTGACGGGGAAGGTGCGCGCGGCCTTGCTCACGGCGGTCGTCGGGTTCTTGACGGCCTGCGCTTCGTCGATCACCATCAGGTGCCACTTGAGTTCGGCGAGCGCCTTGCCGTCGCGGTGCAGGAGGCCGTAGCTCGTGATCAGGACGTCGGGGCGGTTTTCCGTTTCCAGCACGCGCTGCTGGCCGTGGTGGATCGCCGTCGTGAGGGAAGGCGCAAAGCGCGCGATCTCGCGCGACCAGTTGACGAGCACGGAGGCGGGCGCGACGACGAGGACCTTTTCGTCCTTGAGCGCGCCGGCATTCTTGAGGTGCTGCAGCGCGGCGATCACCTGCAGGGTCTTGCCGAGCCCCATGTCGTCGGCCAGAAGCCCGCCCATGCCGAGGCGCAGGTTGTTGACGAGCCACGCGAAGCCGCGCGTCTGATAGGCGCGAAGCGGCACCGTGATTTCCTCGGGCACCGTGACGTCGCGCACCTGAAGGATGCTTCTCAGGCGCGCCTGCAGCTCGGGCGTTGCGCGCACTTCGACGCCGCGGTATTCGCCCGCCAGAAGCGCGCGAAGCTTCGTCCAGGCGTCAAGCCTCGCCTTGGCGAACGTGGGCTCCTCGAGTTCGCTTCGAAGCCGCTGGGCCGTCGCCGGGTCGAGGAAGACGAAGCGGCCGTCCATCTTGAAGATGGTGCCCGCCTTCTTGAGGATTTCCAGAAGCTCTTCGCGGCTGATCTTCTTGTCGCCCAGGGCGACTTCCCAGTTGAATTCCGAGAGGGCCGCGTCGGAGAGAAGCCCGCCGCTTTGGAGCGACCGGCCTTCGTCGAGCGAAAGATAGAACTTGGGATCGATTTCGGAGTAGACGTCATCGTCGAACGTGACGTAAAAGCCCAGAGTGCGAAGCTCGCTGATCGTCTCCTTGAGAAAGACGCTGAAGTTGTCCTCGTCAAGTTCGAAGTCATCCGTCACGGTCGCCTCGTCGCCGTCGACGTCGAGTGCCCGAAGGGCATGGGCTCGCAGAAGGTCAAGGCGTCGAGCCTCGTCTTCCGTCAGGGCCTCGCCCGTCACGAACACTTCCGCGCCGTTCTCGAGGCGCGTGAGGCCGGGCACGAGGCGGATGCCGCCGCCGATGCGCCGTGCGCGCAGCGTCGGACGCCCGTCGAGCGAAATGAGCGCGAGCGGAACGGCGAGCGTGTTTTCGTAGGCCGACGTGCCGAAATGCAAATAGTAGATTTCCGACGCATGAATGAGGTCGGCGATGGCCGGTGCGGTGCCTCGGGGCATCAGGCTGCGGCGTGTGTGGGGATAGCGGCACATGATGGTCATGGCCGTGATCAGCATCAGCCAGGGGATGTCCTGAGCCGTCCAGCGGTACTTGTCACCGGCAAGCTTCACCGCCGTGTCGGCAAAGGGAAGCGCGCAGGCGGCAAAGAGCCTCATGAGATCGGCCGTCTCGGGAAGATCGGTTCTCGGCACCCAGAAGATGTAGGGCGTGCCGTAGCCCGTGTTGACGGGCAGCGGCATCATCTTGCCCGCGCTGATGAGCGCGATCGCGGTGCGGCCCGCGGCGCGCCAGAGAAGCGCGAGCGGAGACGCCGTCTGCGCCTTGTCGACGGGCATGGCCGC
>CABUOH010000269.1 GCA_902493085.1 uncultured Sutterella sp.
CGGCGATCCATTTCACGCGTGAGCCACTTGAGCGCCGAAGCCGCCTTGTTCATGTCGGTAACCACCGGACAGAGCAGATGCGGAATCCCATTGTAAAGCGAGAATTCGAGCATTTTCGGGTCAATGAGAACCAGCCTCAGATCCGCAGGCGTATTTCGATACAGCATTGAGAGAATCATCGCATTGATGCCCACAGATTTGCCTGATCCCGTCGTGCCGGCCACCAACAGATGCGGCATCTTCGCAAGATCGATCACGAAGGCCTTGCCGCCGATGTCCTTGCCGAGCGCTAGCGTAAGTGGCGCCGTGCTTTCCCGGAAGGCCTTGCTCTCAAGAATTTCCTTGAGACGAACCGTTTCACGAATAGGATTGGGAACCTCCAGACCGATGAAGCTCGTGTTCGGGATGCTCGGCACAACGCGCACCGCCTGGACGCCGAGTGTGCGCCGCAGGTCATCGCGCACATTGTCGATCTGCGACCCCTTTACACCCGGCCCCGGCTCGAGCCAGTACTGCGTGATGACGGGTCCGGGCTGAATCCCGCCGATCGCGGCCTCAATGCCGTAACTCTTAAGCTTGGAAACGATGAGACGTCCCGTCATCTGCAGATCATCGGGACTGTTGGCCTCTCGATGCTCAGGCGGCTCATCCAGAAGCGACATGCTGAGCGCACACGAGGCCGCCTTGGCGGGTTTGGGAGGAATCCGCACCGCTCCAGAAGATTCCCGCAACGGCGAAGCAGCCCTTTCGACTGCCTCAGCCGGCATGACACCCGAAGCTGGAACGGCGACGCCATCCGCATCAACGGGGCGCACTATCGGCACGATGCCGACTTCCGGATCGACCTCGAATTTATCCTGACGCACGACCACCACCTCGCTTTTCAGAGGCTTGAAGAGCCGGCGCACGGGATCAAAGAGACAGCGGCAGATGACGCGCCCGACTCGCTCGGCAACATCCTCCCACTGAAAGTCCATCAGAAGCGACAAGCCGACGGCAATGAGAGCAGCGAAAAGCACTGTGGAAAGACCGACGCCGATGTAGTGCCTGATTCCCCAGGCCAAGCTGTCGCCCAGAATGCCTCCGGGTTCTCCAGGCAGAATCATCTCAAACCGGCGCAAACGCAGAGCCTCCAGACAAGTCGACCCAACAAGAACCGCAAGAAAGCCGACGGCGGCTGTCAGCTTGGGCGGATTGATGCGTAGCGGATCCGTCTCCCCCTTCATGCGACGCCACGCAGTGCGGATTGCAAAGAAGCCGATCATGGCGCTGCCGAGTACGAACCACCAGGCCGAGAAACCGAAGGCCGAGAGCATGAAGTCCGCCGTCCATGCGCCAAGCGCACCGCAGAAATTATCGGGCATTTGCTCCGTTGACACAGAAAAGGACGGATCGTTGGGAGAATAGGTGCCGAGCGTGAGCGCGATCACAACCGCAAAGAAAACGGACAGCAGCCAACTCCATGCCCAAAGTGTTCGGATCGCATTCATGATCCATGCACACAGCAACCCCTTGAGGTCGCGACCGCCCGCGGCCGGTGCCTGAACGACCGGTTCAATCACCGCTTCCAGGGCGTCTCTCTTCGTCTTCTGCTTGCGTATGCCTTTTTTGGTTTCTCTTGCCATTTTTGCGCTTGACGTGTCGGGAGGCCTGTCTGAACCTCCCAATTCTAAAAAGATCGGCCGCCAACGTCGGCCGTTTTGACCGCACGGGCCCCAGCATGCCCTGCATGTAAATCGTTACAGCGTATTGCCTCCCCTGCCGGGGCGAGGTTGCCTTAAGGCATCGCTATTGATTTTAGGACTAAAATCAAAATCATCTATCATTTTGCACGAAGGCTCACGTTTTGCGTCCCCTTCGTGTCACCCGCGCCTCAAGTGCGCGGCTCCACCGGAGTTTTTCGCATGGAAGCCAAACACAGCAAGCTCATCGTTCTCGGTTCCGGCCCCGCCGGCTTCACTGCCGCCATCTACGCCGCCCGAGCCAATCTCAAACCCACGCTCATCACGGGCATGGATCACGGCGGACAGCTCATGACGACTACCGAGGTCGACAACTGGCCTTCCGCCGTTGATGGCATTCAGGGACCCGAACTCATGGAGCGGCTTCAAAAGCAGGCCGAACGCTTCGGCACCGCCGTCACCTTCGACATGATCACCTCGGTGGATCTTTCGGCGCGCCCCTTCTCGCTGAAGGGAGACATGGGCGGAGAATACACCTGCGACGCGCTCGTCATCGCGACGGGCGCCTCTGCAATGTACCTGGGACTTGACAGCGAAGAACTGTACAAGGGCAAGGGCGTCTCGGGCTGCGCCACCTGCGACGGCTTCTTCTACCGCGGCAAGCCGGTCGCCGTGGTGGGCGGCGGCAACGCCGCAGTCGAAGAAGCGCTCTACCTCTCCAACATAGCAAGTCACGTCACGCTCGTGCACCGCCGCAACGCCTTCCGAGCAGAGCCCATCATGGTGGACCACCTGATGGAAGCCGTAAAGGCAGGCCGCATCACGCTCGAACTGGACCGTACGGTGAAGGAGGTGCTCGGTGACGGCAAGGGTGTCACCGGCCTCGAACTTGCCTCCGCAAAGGGCGAACCCGACAAGACGATCGAAGTCGAAGGCGTCTTCATCGCCATCGGACACCGTCCCAACACCTCGCTCTTTGAGGGCCAGCTCGAACTTGACCGCGGCTACATCGTCACAGCCGGCACTCGCAGCTCAGCCGCAACCGCCACGAGCGTGCCGGGCGTCTTCGCAGCCGGCGACGTGCAGGATCA
>CABUOH010000270.1 GCA_902493085.1 uncultured Sutterella sp.
GCTCAAGCGACTGGATCTGCAGAATGTACATGAAGAGCGTGCAGAAGATCGCAAAGATCGGCAGATAGAGCGTGTCGGGCCAGGACGGCAGGAAGGGTTCGGGCGGCATCAGTGACATGTAGACGGGAAGTGCCGCGCATGAGAAGGCGAAGCCCCCGAGAAGCTGCCAGCTCATGACGGTGACGCTCGAATACCTCGCGCGATAGCGCTTGAAGTAGACGGCAAGAAGGGCGGCCGCCGCGGCGCTCGCCAGACCGAACGCGATGCCGAAGCGGTACTGTGCGTCGAAGTGGAAGATGAGCGAGATGCCGAAGATCGTCACAAGCGAAAAGAGCACTTCTCGAATGGAGATGCGGGACTTGTTCATCAACGGCTCGATGAGCGCCGTGAAAAAGCCGATCGACGAGAAGGCTACGACGCCGATGCTCACGTTGGAGGCCTTGATGGAGGCGTAAAAGAGCGTCCATTGGACGGCAAGCAGGGCGCCTACGCCCATGATCGCGATTCTGTCGCGAGGCTTCACCCATTCGAGACGCTTCGTGAGCCAGGCCCACAGCCAAAGGCAGCCGCCCGCAATCACGATGCGCCAGAAGACGATGAGCCCCGGTGAGAGCATCATGAGCTTGCCGAAGACGCCGGTCCAGCCGGCAAGAAGAATCGAAATGTGAAGCTGAAGAAAGGCCTTTTTCACGGCGCACCGCTGGGAGGGAGTCTGTTGACGGAAGGAAAGAGGCCGGCTTTCGCCTTTCCTGAAGGAAAGGCGCGGCCGCGCCTATGCTACCTCAAGCGCGAACAGGTTGCCATGATGATCACAAAGCGGTGATCACAAAGCGGAGTGCGACATGGACTGCGCCGTCGGCTTCTGCAGAAAGCCCGAGGCGCGGCGTCGGAGCGCAGAGGACCGGGATACTGAACGAGTTTGATCTATTTGATATTGCATTATGATAATAATTATCGGGATCGTCCTGCGGACGCCTGTGCCGCAATGGGTAGGAATCCCAATATTCGGGCGCGTGCGGACGGGATAACATGAAGATGAACCCATGGAAAAGACCTGAAAACGGAGGTTCAACATGCACGCGAACAACGACAAGAAGAAAAACGGCTTGGGCCAGATCATCCTCTTCATCGTCTTTCTCATTCTCTTGGCGCTCGTGCTCAACGGCATGGGCTGGTGCATCGGCGGCGTGTGCGACGTCGGTACGGAAATGCTTTTGAAGTAGTGGATGGTCGAAGCGGGAGCGCAGGCGGCATGCGCTCCGAAGCCCGCGAAAGGCATGCGGGCCAATTGTGAACGTGGATTGTGAAAGGCGCTTGGCGGACGGGCGCCTTTTGTGTTTTTGGAACGCGTTGAGGTGGTAGGCGTGTGCGTCAGCAGTCGGACGCTTCGAGTCGGTAGCCGGCCTCAAGCACGAGGCGCCGTTCCGCTTCGACGGAGCTGCCCGGCGTAGTCAGAAGGTCGCCCGCAATGGCGCCGTTGATGCCGGCGAAGAGAGCGGCGCGGGCGGTTTCGGGCGCAAGATTTTGTCTGCCGCCCGCGAACCTGAGGCAGGCCGACGGATTGACAAGCCGGAAGACCGAGACGGTGCGCACGACCTCCTCGTGCGTCATGGGCGGCCGGTCTTCGAGCGGCGTGCCCGGAATCGGAATCAGGAAGTTGAGCGGAATCGATGGAATCTCGAGGCGGCGAAGGGCAAGTGCGAGGTCAATGCGGTCGGCCATGGTCTCGCCCATGCCGAAGAGGCCGCCCGAGCACAATTCGAGCCCGGCGCGGCGGGCGGCTTCGAGCGTGCGGATCTTGTCGGCCTGGGTGTGCGTGGTGCAGACCTTCGGAAAGAAGGCCGGGCCCGTTTCAAGGTTGCAGTGATAGCGCACGAGGCCGGCTTCGCGAAGGTTCGCGAGTTCGGACTCGGTCAAAAGTCCCATCGAGGCGCAGACTTCAAGGCCTTCGGCGCCACGAGCGGGCGGACCTCGCGAAGCTCGCGGGCGGAGAGCTTGCGGCCCGCGGTCACAAAGGAGAGCCGGCGAATGTCGTGCGAAAGGGCGCGTCGGGCGGCGGAGGCGGCGCGATCGACGGGCACGATGGGAAAGACGGGCGAAGCCGTCGTCCATTTGGAGGACTGCGAACACCAGCGGCAGTCTTCGGCGCATTTGCCGGACTTGGCGTTCACGATGGTGCAGAAGTTGAAGACGGGCGAGGCGCAGCGGCGCGTGACGAGGTGTGCGGCCTGCGCGAGTGCGTCGAGGTCGGAAAAGGCTTCAAGATAGGCGAGTTCGTCGCGCCGGGGAATTTCTCCGCTGAGGGCGCGCTCGACAAGGAGGCTGAGCATGACGGCTGATCGGTCTGTGGGTCGAACGAGCACTTTAGCGCACTCCGTTCTCGGACGGAGCGGCCTTTTGCAAGCGTTTGCAAGCTTTTGCAAGCTTTTGCCGACGAGGGAAAAAAGCCGTCCACGAAAAAGGACGGCGCCCGAACCGGACGCCGTCCCCAGCATGGAGTTTCGTCAGTGTTTATCAGGCCTTGGCGGCAAGGCGTTCGGCGCCGAGGGCGTCGACCTTGCGGATGGCGGCGATGAACTGATCGCGAACGGCGGGCTCGGGTCCCGTGGACCATTCCTTGATGTGTTCGGCGGCGCTGACAAGCTTCATGAGCTGCTCGTCGGTGGTGATGCCGACCTGGGCGAGCGTGACGGGCAGGCCGATGCTGGTGTTGAAGTCGAGGAAGCGTTCGAGGAGTTCGTCCTGGCCGTCATAGGCGAGGAGCA
>CABUOH010000271.1 GCA_902493085.1 uncultured Sutterella sp.
ACCGCCCACCGATCTGCAGAGACGTGGAAGAATGGTCTCGACTCGAGCGCAGGTCGCCCGTCCCCATCCTTGGGACCATCGTCCGACTCGCCCGGGTGCTCCGATTTCTTTTTAGGACAAACACCATGAAGAAGACTCTCACCGCCATCGCCGTTCTCGGCGCCTTTGCCGGCAGCGCCATGGCCGCCGACGTTCAGCTCTACGGCCTCGTTGACTACGGCTTTGCTTATCAGAACACCGACGCAGACGTCGCCGGTCAGGATGCCCAGGACAGCTTCAAGATGAATTCCGGCATGAATTCCGGCTCCCGCTTCGGCGTCAAGGGCACGGAAGAGCTCGGCAACGGTCTCACCGTGGGCTTCGTGCTTGAAAACGGCTTCAGCGCCGATTCGGGCGAACTCAGCACCGGAAGCAAGCTTTTTGACCGTGAAGCGCAGCTCTTCCTCAAGGGCAACTTCGGCACGCTCTCCATGGGCCGCGTCGGTCAGCTCGCGAGCGCCAACGGCTCCTACGGCCTTCTCGGCGGCGTCTCGCCCTTCAGCGGCGGCTGGGGCGATTCCGTCGGCGACAAGTTCGTCTTTGCCCAGGGCTTCGGCCGCATGGACAACACGGTGACCTACGTCACGCCCGACTTCGCGGGCTTCAAGGTGCACGCCCAGTATTCGTTTGAAACCAGCTCCAGCGACGCCAACGAAGGCACGTCCGACGCCAACCGCTACTACGCGCTCGGCGCCACCTATGAAACGGGCCCGGTCTACCTCGTCGCCATCGTCGACTCGATCAACTACGGCACGAAGCCCTTCAACGGCAGCACGGGCTTCACCAATCCCGACGACGACCAGATGACGGTCACGCTCGGCGGCTCCTATGACTTCGGCCCGGCCAAGCTCTTCGCCGCCGGCCAGTACTTCCAGCACGCCGCCGCGGTCGGCCAGAAGTTCGTGTCCGCCGACGGCGTCAACAAGTACGGCTACAACTTCGGCACCGCCGCCAACGGCGCCAACGGCGCCGACGGCTACGGCCTCGCGCTCGGCGTCTCCGCCCCGGTTCTCGGCGGCACCGCCAAAGCCCATGTCGGCTACCTCGACGCCGAAGGAAGCGACGACAGCGCTCAGGATCTCACCCGCTGGAACGTCGCCGTAGGCTACGACTATGCCCTCAGCAAGCGCACGTCCGTCTACACGGCAGCCGCCTACACGAAGGACGACGTGAACACCACCGCACTCACGGGCGAACCGTCCATGGTTGAAGTCATGGCCGGCATGATCCACAGGTTCTAAGACCAACCCGGCCGCAAGGCCGTCATGAGGCTCCGGATTTGAGACTTCGTCCGGGGCCTGCTTCCTCATTTTCTTTAGCCCCGCCCGTCCTTCGACCGGCGGGGGCTTTTTTCTTGCGGCGGCGCCCTGAGAGCGGGCCGCCCGCCTCGCCTTTGTCCCTGGAAGGCCCGACGGCGCAAGCCGCCTCCATGGTTTTGCCTAGGTGCGATGCCTTAGTTCGGCCCCGGGCCCTTCCCATCGATGCGTCGTCTTTCTACAATCATTGAAAGGAACAGCATCGATGGAGGATTACATGTCGTCCGAAATCAAAGTCGATCTGAGCGAGTTCGACGCCGAACTCCTCGCCAACATCGCCGATCGCGAAGGCAAGACGCCCGAAGCGCTCCTTCGCGAAGCGCTTCACGAACTCTTTGCCGAAAAGCTTGAGGAAAAGTCCTTCCTCATCTCGAAGGAAGAGTTCGAGGCCTGCCTCGCCATTCTCTCGAAGCCCGCGAAGAAGGCCTCCGGCGAGGCTTGAGACCGAGTGGCCGGGCAGTCCCGGCTTCCTTTCCTTGTCACTCTCGGCTGCGCCGGTCAAAAAGTAGCCGCTCAGACCTCCGTTTCCACCGGCGGGGAACGGCGAAAGTTTTTCTTTACCTCAAAAGAACCACACCATGAAGACACGCACCTTCACTGCCCTCGCCTGCGCCGCCGCAGTCCTCTCCTCCTTTGCCGCCACCGCCTTCGCGGGCGACCGGCTCGACGCCATCGTCAAGAACAACACGCTTCGCGTGGGCACGCCCGGCGACTACCGTCCGTTCGCGATGAAGGAAGATTCGGGCTTTGCCGGCCACGACATCGACGTCGTCAAGACCATGGCCGAGGTGTACGGCTGGAAGGTCGAATTCGTGCAGACCTCCTGGAAGCAGATGGCGGCCGACCTCAAGGCCGACAAGTTCGACGTGGCGGTGGGCGGCATCACGCGCAGTCCCGCCCGCGCCCTTGTCGCCGACTTCCTGCCCGCCTACGCGCCGTTCGGCAAGGTGGCGCTCGTCAACGTCAAGATGAAGGACAAATTCAAGACGCTCGACGACCTCAACCAGCCCGGCGTTCGGGTGATCAAGAATCCGGGCGGCACGAACGAAGCCTTCGTGCTTGCAAATCTCACGAAGGCTCAGGTCTCGACGCATGAGAAGAATTTCGAGATTCCCGGCCTCATCGCCGAAGGCAAGGGTGACGTGATGATCACGGAAAACGCCGAGGCGAAGCTCTACGCGAAGAAGGACAAGCGCCTCCACGCGGCCTTTCTTGAGAAGCCCCTCACGCCCGTCAACTACATGGGCTTCATGATGCCGACGGACGATGCGGATTACACGCGCGTCATGAACTACCTCTGGGATCTGCTTGATCGCCGCGGCGAACTCAAGGCCATCGAAGCCAAGTGGCTTGACCGATCCGACCGTTGAGCGCATTTTCATTGAAGGCCCGCACGGCTCTCGCCGGCGG
>CABUOH010000272.1 GCA_902493085.1 uncultured Sutterella sp.
TGCACGGGGGCTTCGGACGGCCGTTGCGACGGGCAAGAGCCGAGAGGGCCTGCGGCGCGTGTTTGAGCGCACGGGGCTCGAGAGCTTTTTCCTGACGACGCAGACCGCCTCCGAGTGCCTGCCCAAGCCCAATGCCGAAATGCTCGAGAAAATCGGCATCGAGCTCGATGTCGCGCCCGAGCGAACGGTCATGATCGGCGACACGACGCATGACGTCGTCATGGCGCACCGCTACGGGTGCGATGCCGTCGCCATGACCTACGGCGCCTCCACGCTTGAGGATCTCAAGGCTTCCAAGCCCGCGGCGCTTTGTCCCGACGTCGGGGCGCTCGCGCAGTTTTTGGGCGTTTCCGAACTCGTGCGCGACGTCGACTTCACGCGTTGAGAGCGCCTCCTGAATAAACGAAGCCCGGCCGGGTTGCTCCCGCCGGGCTTCGCGCCTTTTTGAACGCTTTTCTTTTTTTCTTTTCTGTTCGGTGCGTGTCGAATCCTGCGTGCGTCGAACTTTACACGGGTTCGATCTTCGAGACGCCCGGCCCCGAGAGCGTGCTTCTTCCGCTGCCCGGACGCTTGGTCACGACGATCTGCGCATCGATGCGCTCGCGGATGCTCTTGACGTGCGAGATGATGCCGATGAGCTTTCCGCTCGACTTTTGGAGCGTTTCGAGCGCGTAGAGCGCCTTGTTGAGCGTGTCCTCGTCAAGGGTGCCGAAACCTTCGTCAAGAAAGAGCGTGTCGACTCGGAGGTTGCGCCCGCCCATGCGCGAGAGCCCCAGCGCAAGGGCGAGGCTCACCATGAAGCTTTCGCCGCCGGAGAGATTTTGAGACGTGCGCACCTGGCTTCCCATTTCATGGTCGATCACGTCGAGCGCAAGTCCGGAAGTGCCGCCGGCTCTGAGCTGGTAGCGGGGTGACATGGTCTTCATGGCCTCGTTGGCGAGCTTGAGCAGAATGCGGAACGTGATCTTCTGGGCGGCCGAGCGGAACTTCTTCCCGTCATGGCTGCCGAGGAGCGCATTGAGCTCCTCCCACTGGGAGGCGAGTTCGCGAAGACGCTCGATTTCTCGGCGCGCGCCGGCGGCCTCGAGCCGCCGCCTGTCGTCTTCGGCGAGCGACTTGAGGGCGGCGCTCAGCTCGTCGCGCCGGGCAAGGAGTTCTGCTTCGGCAGCGTCGGCCTTGGGCGCGAGCGCCTCGGCCGTTTCGGTCGTCAGCGCCTTGGCCGACTCCTCCCGCACCTGTCTCTCAAGCTGGGATGCTTCGCCCGAGAGGCGGATGCGCTCTTCAACCCGCTTTTGCATGCCGCTCTTGACGGCGCGGATCGTTTCGGCGGGCAGGGCCGCGGCCTGAGCCTCCTCAATGACGTCAAAGCCGGCGGCGTCGAGCGCCTTCTGCACGGCTGCGCGCTTTTCCCGGGCTTGAGCGTCAAGGTCCGAGATGCTCTTCTTGAGCGTTTCGACGCGGGCGGCGCCTTCCTTCTCGTCGGCTTGGGCCTTCGAGGCCGCATCCTGCGAACGCTGAAGGCCCGCGCGTGCATCGTTGAGCGTTCGCTCGTGCGCGGCGAGTTCCGATTCCGGATTGCGGTTTCCGAAGGTTTCGGCACGCATGGCGAGCGCGTCCGCATGAGCCTTGTGAGCCTCGGCCCGGGCCGCATCGGCCCCCGCTTGGGCTTCCGCCGCCTTGTCGGCCTCGGAGCGGGACACGGCCAGCGTTTGTTCGGCGCGCGCAAGGGCCTCTGCGGCCTTTGCGGCCTGAACTTCAAGTTGCCTGCGGCTCGTCACGCGGGCTTCAAGCCGGCTGCAGAGCGCATTGAGATCGGGTGTCGAATCAAGATCGCCTTCGGTGCCGGGGAGCTGCCGGCAGAGATCGCGGGCGCGCGACTCTTCGGCTTCGAGCGACTTTTGCACCGCATCCAGATTGACTCGGACATGCTGCAGCTCAACGTCGAGCTTTTCCAAAAGGGAAGCCGCCTTCTGGAATTTGTCGGCGGCGAGGTTTTTCTCCTCGAGCGCCTTGCGCTCCTCGAGTTCAGCTTCGCGGCAGGCGCGGTCGCCCTGCGCAAAGTCGCTCGTCCACTTGTCGAGCGCGCCTCGTTCTTCGGCCAGCGACTTCAGGTGCGTGTTGCCCGGCGTCGAGAGCACGGTGGCAAGCCCAGGACGACGAGCTTCGACGGAGGCGAGGCGCTCGTCATGGGCGCGCAGGAGTCCTTGCATTTCAGGTTCGCCCGAGGCCGCCCACCAGCGGGGTTCGGCCGAAGCCCTCATGCGGGCTGCGCTCGCCTCGAGCTCGCCTTTTTGAAGAAGGAGCGTTTCGACGTGGCGGGCGAGCGCAATCTCTTCGGTCAGGGACTTCATGCGAAGAAGCACGGCCTCGTAGGAGCTCTTTGCCTGCATGGCCGCAAGCGCCTGGCGCGCCTGAGCGAGCGCGGTCTGACGTGCGGCATGCGCCTGCTGCGCGCCCCGTGCCCGGGTTTCGAGTTCTGCGGTTTTGACGCGGCCCCGCGAGAGGCGTTCCTCAAGCGTGCCGGCGTTGCGCTCCTCCTGACGCCGGCGGGTCGAGAGCGTCTCGATCGTGGCGGCGGCCTGCTTCAGGAGTGCGAGCGGCGCTTCAAGCTTGGCGTCGCCCTCGGTGGCGCTCATGCGTTGCGCGAGTTGGGCCGATGCGTCGAGGGCCTGCCGGTGTTGTTCTGCTGCGACGGCATGGTGCTTGCGCGCGGCCGCCGTCTTCGCCCCCGCAACGTCCGCCGCCTTCCGGGCCGCGTCCA
>CABUOH010000273.1 GCA_902493085.1 uncultured Sutterella sp.
GCTGCGCGAGCTTGAAGCCGACGGACTGGTCACGCGAACCGTCTGGCCCGTCGTGCCGCCCCGGGTCGAGTATTCGCTCACGCCGACGGGCGAGAGCATCAAGCCGATCCTTGCGGCCATGTACCGATGGGGCGACGCCTATCTGGCCGGACGGCACAAAAAGAGCTGCTGCTCGATGAAGCCGCCCGTCGACGTTTGACGGGCGACACCGCTTTCTTCAGGCCGCAAAAAGCCCGCCGGCAATCGGTGCGCGGCGGGCTTCAAGGTTTCAATGATGTCTTCCGACCGGATCAACCGGATCAGAAGGCCGGAACGACGGCGCCCTTGTATTCGGTTTCGATGAACTTCTTGACCTCGGCGGACGTCAGAGCGCTCTTGAGCTTCTGGATCTCGTCGCGGCCTTCATCGCCCGTGCGGATCGCCACGATGTTGGCATAGGGCGAGTCCTTGCTTTCGATGGCGAGGGCGTCCTTGACCGGATTGAGGCCCGCGCCGAGGGCGTAGTTGGAATTGATGACGGCGAGCGCAACGTCGTCAAGCGCGCGCGGCAGCTGGGCCGCCTCGATCTCGCGGAACTTGATTCTCTTGGGATTCTCGACCACGTCGTTGATCGTGGCCGTCACGCCGGCTTCAGGACGAACCTTGATGAGGCCGGCCGTCTCGAGCACCTTGAGGGCGCGGCCGCCGTTGGTCGGGGCGTTCGGAATGGCGACCTCGGAACCCTCGGCAACGTCGCCGACCTGCTTGACCTTGTTGGAGTAGACGCCCATCGGCTCGATGTGAACGGCGACGAGACTCGAAAGCTTGAGGCCGCGATCCTTGCTGAAGGAATCGAGATAGGGCTTGTGCTGGAAGAAGTTGGCGTCAAGTTCCTTGTCGTTGAGCGAAAGATTCGGCTGAATGTAGTCGGAGAACTCGATCACCTTGAGCGTAATGCCTTCCTTTTGAAGTTGAGGCGCAATGAGATTCAGGATGTCCGCATGCGGAACGGGGCTCGCGCCGACCGTCAGCGTCTTGGCGGCGCCGGGCTTGGCCGCATTGTCGTCACCGCAGCCGGCAAGGCCGAAGGCGAGGCCGGCCGCCACGCACACGGAAGCAAAAAGCTTGAACTTCATGATCAATCACCAAAATACAAAATATTGAGAAAGAGGACGATAGCTTCCGACATGCGAGGACGTTGAAGGGAATGAAGCCCCCGACTGTGCGGAGAAGGCCGCCGTCACGCTGACGAATAAGCCCCTGCTTCAGAGACCGGAGAGGATCCGGTGCCGCTGCGGCATGTTTTTTCATGGAAGCGCTGCCGACTCCCGCGGAGCCGGCGAAGTACTTTTGATTCTACCCAAAGATCGCGCGCTTCGCTCTAGTGCCAATGCCTTAGCCGCGCCCCAACGACCTTTCGTGCATCAGTCTTTTCACAGGATCACGCAGGAAAAATACTTTTAAATCATATTGTTAAGCATAGTGATCTCTTGTTTTCACCGGATCATTTCGCGATTCTGATGCAACACTTTTAGCCCAAATCAGGCAATCCGCAAATAATTCGATGCCTCATGGCGAACTGCCTCATACTCGAATCCAGGCGAAGCATCGCGTATCAGCGCGCCTTCGCCGTCAACGTTCGCTTGTATTTCGTACCTTCGCATTTGTTCGTCATGTCCAACATCACGCTCCCCATGGAGCTCATGCTCCGCGATACGCTGCCCACCCGCACCGAGCAGCTTCTCACCCGCCTTCGCTTTCTGCCGCGCGAACTTTATCCGCAGTCCATCAACGGCCTCAAATCTCAGGGGTTCGAAGCGCCGCTCATCTCCGACCTCAAGGCATTCAAAGATACGAACGGCCTTGACATGCCGTTCGTCCTTGCGCTCTTTTTCTCCGAATTCTTCAAGGCGGCCCGCACAGACTACGTCGCAAAGGAGAGCATCACCCGGTACCTCAAGCGCCGCAGCCGCCGTTGTGACATCGCTCCGCTGCGCCGGATGGTCGCCGAAATCGTCAAAACGCACTTCCGCGAACTTCACCTCGCGGCTCTCGGTCCGTTTGTCCTGAACGCCGCTCCCTGCCGGATCATTCAGCTCTATTGAGAATGGCGACCGCGCGCCTGAGCTGAGGTTTGCGCGGCGGCTTTCGAATGAAAAACCCGCAGCCTCATGCGAAGCTGCGGGTTTGCATCGATCAGAATTATTGCGCCTTCCCGGCGTCGGATGTCGGCGCCGCAGGCATCAGGGCCCGCTCGCCCAGCCGCTTCTTCGTTTGGTCGAGAAGCTGCACCATGTAGGCGGCCACGTTGTCGGCCGTAAGACCTGCACCGGCATTGGCGCGGCCGGAGGCCTCGAGCGCGGGCACGCTGTTCTCAAAGGTTTGAAAGCGGACGGCCTCGATCGCGCGGCCATTCGTCTTCACCTCATAGGTCACCACGAACGAACAGGCCTGAGGACCGTCGCCCGGCATCAGAAGCTTCGGGACGCTGCCGAAGCGGCGCACCCCGGTCTCGAGCGACTTGACGAGCGGCTCGCTTTTGACGTCCTCGTTGAGGAGCAGGCAGACGACCGAGAGGTCCACCGGGCGCCTCATCGCATCGGCCGGAATGGATTCGGATGCGCCGTCCGCGAGCGCCGTGCAGCCCGAAATCATCAACGCCGTCAAAGCGGCCGCCGCGCGGGGAAATGAGCAAAGGGAAAAGGTGCCGGTCATGGGTGTTGGAGAGCGAATGTCGGATTCGGACGCCGAAAGCGAACTTGAGA
>CABUOH010000274.1 GCA_902493085.1 uncultured Sutterella sp.
GCTCGAGATGTGAGGAATCATCTCGGGGTGGAAGGTTTCGCAGTAGCGAACCCAGGCGGGGCAGCAGCTCGTGAACTGCGGAAGCGGGCCCTTGGCCTTGGTGATGCGCTCGAGGAGTTCGGCGGCTTCCTCGCAGATCGTGAGGTCGGCGGCGAAGTTCGTATCGAGGACGTAGTCGGCGCCGAGACGGCGGATGAGCTCGACCATCTGACCTTCAACGAAGGCGCCGTCGGCCATGCCGAAGGCGTCGCCAAGCGCCACGCGCACGGACGGACTCGTCGAGAAGATGACGATCTTGTCGGGATCGGCGACGGCCTGCTTCACGGCGTCGCAGGAGGACTTGATCTGAAGGGAATTGGTCGGACAGACGGGAATGCACTGTCCGCAGTGGATGCAGACGGAGCGCCCGCCCGTCTTGGCGAGATCGTAGGCGTTGTTGACGCCGACGTACTCGTTGCAGCGCAGAGACGGCATTCAACGCAGAGATCCTCGTCGCGGACAATGGCGGGATTGTTCTCGTCGATGGCGACGCGAACCTCCTGCCGCAAGTGCTTGGACATACGCTCTCCTAATCGGGGTGGTCTGAAGGGGCCGCTTCGGGGACGCCGGGGGAGCGGCCTGGAAGCGGGCATCGTTATTTTAGCCCGTTGTGGGTCGAAATGAGGATGAAAAAGTATCAGTCTGCAAGACCAGCATTCCTTTCTGCCTAAGCTGAGGCCGGGTTTACGCTTAGGCAGGATGCCGTTTTCCCTGAAAGCGATTGCGGGTGAAGGAAGCGCTCAACTAAGATGTTCTACCTAGACGACAGACAGACCGACGGTTCGACGAGCCGCCCGCGTCCCGCCGCCGAGCTGCTTCGCGGACGTGCGCCGCCTATATATAAAAGCGCACGCAGGCGCGTTCCGCTTTTGAGGCGGGCGCGCGGCTCCACGCATATCCCGAACCGCCGGATGTCGCATGGAGCTTCAGCGCGCAGGAGCGGGCGCCCGACGCAGGACGGATCCAATGCAGTCCCGCCCATCCCTTTCGACCATGCGGGCGGCGGCTGCCTGAAACATGAGGAGACCAGACATGTTTTTCCGCAAGCTTGCCCTGACGCTCGCCGTCACGACCGCGCTTTCCGCTTCCGCGCTTGCCTGCACCACGGTCGTGGTGGGCGAGGGCGCAACCGCCGACGGATCCTTCCTCGTCGCGCGGGCGGCCGACAGCAGCGCGCTCAAGGCCCAGCACTTCGTGGTTCATCCGGCCAAGAGCAATCAGTCCGGCATGTACCGCACGAAGGATCACGACGGCGCGACGAATTTCGAATACCCGCTCCCCAAGGAGAGCATGCGCTACACGACCGTGCCCAACTGGAAGACGCAGCTGCACGGCGCCGTGGGCTTCAATGAGGCCGGCGTCGGGATTTCCGGCACGGAATCCATCTTTGCGCGCGACGATGCGCTCAAGCTTGACCCGTACAACGAAGAGACCGGCATCACCGAGGACGACATCCACGATGTGATTCTCCCGCGCGCCAAGACCGCCCGCGAAGGCATCGAAATCCTGGGCTCCATCGTCGAGACGATCGGCGCGGGCGAGGGCTTCGGCGTGGTGTTCGTCGACCAGAAGGAAGTCTGGTACTTTGAAACCGGCACGGGCCATCAGTGGATGGCTCACCGAACCCCGAAGGACACGTACTTCGCTTCCGGCAACCAGGGCCGCCTTCAGCAGTACGACGCCGGGAGCGCCGACTTCATGGCCTCGAAGACGCTCGTGAGCTGGGCTCAAAAGAACGGCTTCTACGACCCGAAGAAGGACGGCGAATTCAACTTCTCGAAGGCCTACTGCCGCGACGACGCCCGCGACCGCGTCTACAACGATCCGCGCGTCTGGCAGATTCAGAAGCTCTTCAATCCGAGCCTCGAGCAAAAGCCCGACGAAGGCCGCACGTATCCGGTCTATCTGAAGCCCGAAAGGAAGCTCACGGTTGAGGACATGAAGACGGTGCTTCGCAACCACTACGACGGCACCGACCACGACCCGTACAGCCCGGTTCTCAACGGCAACGAGCCGTGGCGCCCGATCAGCGTCTTCCGCACGTACGAGTCCCACGTCATGCACGTTCGTCCGTGGCTGCCCAAGGAAATCGGCGAAGTCGCCTACGTGGGCATCGGCATGGCGGACCTGTCCTGCTACGTGCCCTACTACCACGGCCTCGAATCCTATCCGGCCCACTACGGCATGGGCACGGACAAGGCCGACAGCAAGTCGATCTACTGGAAGTACCGCAAGCTCCAGACGCTCGTCATGACGGACTACCAGAAGCTCGCGCCGGTCGTGAAGGCCGCCTACAAGACCTTCGAGGCCGATACCGCCAAGGCTCAGGCCGACATGGAAAAGCAGTACATGGAAGTCGTGAAGAAGGACCCGAAGGCCGCCAGCAAGCTCCTCAACGAGTTCAACCTCAAGGTCATGAACGACGCCGAGGCGCTCACGGACGACCTGACGAACCAGGTCTTCACGATCCGCACGACGGACATCCAGGCCGCCAACTTCTTCGCCAACAACAAGCGCAAGGACTGACGCGCGCCCTTGAGGGCCCTTCGTAAGGGCGACGGCAAAGAGAAGGCCCCGCCGGGCGTCAACCCGGCGGGGCCCTTCTGCACTTTCGGATCGGCACCTGCCTTGAGATTCCGCCTGTCCGAACGCTCAGAGCAGCTTCACGACCGTCCAGCGGGCGCCGAA
>CABUOH010000275.1 GCA_902493085.1 uncultured Sutterella sp.
GCCGATGCCGAGGCGCTCGTGCTGCCTTCGGCCGACATCGTTCTCAACAAGTCGGTGTTCGAGGCGGCCCGCGAAATCAAGCCCGACTGTCGCATCATCGTTCGCATTGCCAGTCCCGAAAACCTTCGGGCCGTGCCGTCCGATGAAAACACCCGCATCATGAGCGACACGCTCATCACGTCGGAGAGCTTCGGCGAAGCGATTGCCGACGCGTTCGGCATCGGCGCGCAGGTTCGCCGCGAAAAGGCGATGGCGCGGGGCGAACTCAGGGATGACGACGATGAGGACGAAGGCGCCGCCATGATGGCTCAGGCCCGGGCCGAAGCCGAAGCGGCCGCCGCCAAGAGCGCCGCAAGGCGTCTCAACAGGCTGTCCTTCTTCGGGCGAATCAAGACGAAGGTTGAACGCCTGCGCGTCGAAAGGGCGCAGGCGCGCGCCCAAGCTCGGGAGGCGCGGGAGGCTGACAATGCCGCCGTCGGCGCCGATGCCGCGTCGCAATCCGAAGAGCCCGCGGCTCCCAAGGCCGAAAAGCCCTCGATGATGGCCGGCATGAAGGCGAAGCTCGCAGGACTCAACGCCGATGTCAAGGAGAAGATGACGGGCCTTCGCGTAAAGGAGAAGATCGACCATTTGGACGTGAAGGGCCGCATTGAAAAGCTCGACCTCAAGGAAAAGGTCGAGAGGATCAAGGCCGTTGACGTCAAGAAATGGATGCCGTCCTTCGGCAAGACCGCAGAGGCGCCTAAGACCGAACAGACCGAACAGACGGAACAGACCGAATCTGCGGAAAAGCCCGATGCAGCCGATGTGGGAGTGAAGGATCAGGTGGCAAACGACGAGAAGGCCCCCGAGACGGGCGCTCCCAAGGCTCAATAAGGGGTGCTTCAAGATGCTGCGGCAACTTTTCGACCGGTTTACGAAACCCGCTTCGCCCGCGCTTGCGCTCGTCTGGGCGGCCTGCATTCTGGTCATCTTGGCAGGCACCGTCCTCTGCTTTCCCAAGGGGGCGCTCTCGACGGACATTCTGGAGCTGCTTCCGACGTCTTCGGCCGACGTGCGAACGGGCGAGCTCGCCCAAGCCGCCGCGCGCGGCGTCGCCGACCGCGTGATCTGGGCCGTGCGCGAAGATCCCGCGCATCCGGGCGCGGCCGAGGCGCTCGCCGGCCAATTGAAGGCCCGCGGGCTCGTCACGACGCTCTCGGGTCGCATGACGGACGAGGACCGGCGGGCCTGGCTCTCGGCCATGCGCCGGGACGTCGTCGGGCTTCTGGATGAAAAGACGGTCTCCCGTCTGCTCGAAACCGATGCGAAGGCCCACATCCGCTGGATGCTCGCGCAGCTCTACAGCCCGGTTGCGGGCGTGACGGGCGAGGAGTGGAGGGCCGATCCGTGGCTGCTGCTTCGATCCGTCATGACGGCGCAGGGCAGCGGCATGCCCACGCTCGACGAAGGCTGGATCACGGCCCGCGACCAGGAGGGCCGTCCCTGGCGGCTTCTCACGGGCCGCGTTCCCGAAGACGCGCTCTCGGGCGACGGGCTCAAGCACTGGATCGCAGCCGAGGCCGCCCTTCGCGCCGAAGTGCTCGAAGGCCGCCCCGACGCCGCCGTTGCAGGGCAGGGCGTTCTCTACTACAGCCACCATGCGGCCTCGCAGGCCGAGCGCGACATGAAGCGCCTGGGCACGCTCTCCTGCGTGCTCCTTGCGGTCTTCATCTTCGGGGCCTTCCGAAGCTTCCGGCCCGTGCTTCTCTGCCTTCTTTCCGTTTCGGCGGGCGCGCTTTGCGGCACGGCCGCCACGCTCGCGGTCTTCGGGTCGCTCCATGCCGTCACGCTCGTCATGTGCCTGAGCCTCATCGGCATCTCGGCCGACTACACGACCTACTATCTTGTGCGAAGGCGCTGGGCGGGCGGCATTGAAACGCCCGCGGGCACCTTGGCCGCCCTGCGTCCTTCGCTTCTGCACGCGCTTCTCACCACGGTGGCGGCCTACGCGCTCATGCTCGCGGCGCCGTTCCCGGGCCTCAAGCAGCTCGCGCTCTTTGCCGTGTGCGGGCTCGCGGGCGCGTGGCTCACCGTCGTCGCCTGGTTCCCGTTCCTCGTCAAAGGCTTCCCCGTGCGGCCGCTTCCCGCCCGCGGATTCCTCTCGGCCTATGCGCAGGCTTGGACGAAGAGGCGCCCCTGGACGCACGTCTTCCTTGCGGTCTTTGCCTGCGTGTCGATCTTCGGCATCTCGCGCCTTGCCGTCAACGACGACCTTTCGGCCCTGCAGACGCCGCCCGTCGAACTCGCCCGCGAGGAGCGGGTGATTTCTTCGCTCCTTGGCATCGGCTTTTCCCAAACCTGGTTTGCCGCCGTCGGCAAAACCCCGGAAGAGGCGGTGCAAACGCTTGAGGTCTTGCGTGTAAAGCTGCATGCATTGGAAAAAGAGGGCTTTATTTTGCGTCCCGTCGTGCCGCCCCTGAGAAGCCTTGAGGTGCAGGAAAAGGCGCTCGCCGCCATGCGCGCCGCCGCGCCCGCCATGGCCGCGGCCCTCTCGCCTCCCTGTGAAGGCGAGTCCTGCATGCCCTACGGGGCCGTGGGGCTTGAGGCTTGGCTCTCGGGCCCCTTGGGGGAAAACTACCGCTCGCTCATGACGGGGACGCAGGACGGGTTCGTGATTTTCGTGCCGGTTTCGCTCGCGGGCGCGGACGCTGCCACCATTGCGACCGCTGCGGCCCGC
>CABUOH010000276.1 GCA_902493085.1 uncultured Sutterella sp.
CCCCGTTGCTTGAGAGGAAAGCCGGCGGGCACCGGACCAGAGACGCCCGTCGGCTGTTGGGACGGTCAGACCGAACCGTCCCGGACCATGCTCGGATGGTCGGGTGAAGACGCTGAGCGGGGGGCTCAGGCCTTCTTCATGGCGCGCATGCCCCATGCGGCGAGGAGAACCAGAAGAAGCGCCGCGTAGCAGACACAGGCGAGCATGCAGCATTCGGCCATGTCCATGAACTTCCACTGCGGGAAGAGGTACCAGCCGTCGCTCGCCTGATAGACCTCGATGAGCCAGCGCTGGAAGTCGCCGAGCTGAGCGCCGTCGGGCACGACGGGAGCGTCGTAGCCGCAGTCGCCCGTCTGCTTGAACCAGTCGGGGGCCCACTTGTCGAGGGGAAGGCCGAAGTGATAGGTCGGCTCCGTCGAGCAGCCCTGCATGCCGAACATGGCCATCGGGTCGTCGGAATGGACGGCGTCATGAATGGCCATGAGCTTCCACGAGCAGATCATCGTGTAGATGAGGCCGTAGAGGAAGATGCCGATGCCGGCGAGCTTCAGGAGAAGCTGCTTCGGATTGACTGCGACCAGGAAGGCGCCGATCGCCATGACGATGTTGCCGTAGCGGATGTAGACGCACTGTTCGCAGGGCAGCATGTAGAGCCAGCCCTGGAAGAGGTAGTGGGCCAGAAGCACCAGCACGATCGAGGTCACGCCGAAGAGGATCCACGGCTCGCGCGTTTCCTGCCAGTCGGCGAAGGCCGTCATCGGACTCTTTCGGAAGCTTTCGCAGAATCCCTTCATTTGTCAGGACCTCTTACTTCTTGGAGAGTTCGCGGATGTTTTCCACGAGGCCGTCGATGGAGCGGATGGCGGCCGTCTTGAGAAGGTACTTGCCGTTGACCACGAAGGCGGGCACGCCCTGGATCTTGGCGACGTCGTAGGTGCTGTCGGCCCAAGCCTTCACGAGCGCCTGAACCTTGGGATCGTTCTTCTTGGCGTCGAAGTCGGCCTTGGACATGCCGACGGCTTCAAGGGCGGTCGCACGGAAGGCGTCGGCACCGTCGTCCCAGCGCTGCTTCTTGTCGTGATAGGCCTTGTAGAGGGCGAACTTCGCCTTCTTGTGCATGGCGTCGTTGGCGTACGGATCGCGGCCGGCGGCTTCGTCGGCAACCCACATCACGGCGAGAACTTCAGAGCCTTCCTTGCCGTACTTGCCCTTGGTGTGGAGGTGGTAGTCAAGGAACTTGATTTCCTTGTCGAGCTTGGCCTTGACGGCCGGCACGACGGACTTGTCGTACTTGTAGCAGAACGGGCAGTCGTAGGAGTAGACCTTGATGAAGGTGCCGGCGGCGTTCGGAATCGGCTTTTCAAGCACGACGTAGTCGGTGCCCTCGACGGGCGCGGCGATGACGGAACCGGCGCAGAGCAGAGCGGCAGCGGCGGCGACGGCGAATTTCGTGAAGGTCATGATGGGTTCCTCGGTCGAAATGGTGAAGCTGGAAGATCAAATCCGTCCGGACCGGATTGCGGTCTTTTGGCAGGAGGCTTTGCCGACGGCCCGGACGAATTTGCTTTGACGGCGGCTCCGCAAAGGGGAGACGCTTGATCAGTGACACGGATTCTATAAGGTGTCGTCAAGTTTGAAAATTGTTGACTTCCCACGGGAACTTTCAGAATTTGACAAGTCGCTTTTCTCAAATGATGAAAATGGGCGGCTTTTCCCGTCCGCCTCCGGCCCCCTCTCCATGAAAAACGCCCGCCGCTTCCGTGAGAAGGGACGGGCGCGTGGGCGCACGGCGGCTTTTGCCTTTCGGCGTCAGCCGAAGAGCTTGACCCAGCACCAGGCCGGAACGCTGAAGATCACGATGTAGGTGATGACGAGCGCCGCGGCCTGAACGATGTGGTTCTTCGAGATTCCAAGCACGATCGGACCGAGGACATCCCAGACCTTGAAGAGCAGGAGGAACGAGGCGACAGCCCAGATGAGGCCGAAGACGAGGGAAAAGAAGGTGTACATCGAAAAAATCCTTTGTGGGTCTGCGCGCGCCGGCGCGGCGTACGGCCGGCGCAGGTTGAAACGATCCGTTTGCCTGATAATGGTAGGGACATCCGCTTAATCTTAGATTACTTCAAATTTCAGTTGAGAGGCCTGAACCCATGTCCCGCTTCACCGTCATCCTTCCCGAAGGCACCGTCATTCTCAAAAACGAGGAAACGGGCCAGACCCTGAGGCTCAGCGCCGAATCCGGGCCGCTCGTGCTCGGCGAAGTCGAGATGACGATGACGTGGGGGCCGAGGCCCGGCGCGTCGGCCGAGGCTTCAGACAGCCCTGACGATCCGCTCGCGGCTCTGCCCGACGAGGCCTTCACGCCCCGGCCCGAGCAGCCCGGGACGGCTCCCCTGACGCAACCCATTCCCGGCACAGAGGGCGTGACCTTCGAGCATCCGTATGCCAAGCTCCGGCAGGAGGCCGTGAGGAGCCTGCCGCCGGGATTCGGCCCCAACACGGGCGAACCCTTCATGTCGCCCGAGGAGGACTGGGCGCCCGGGACGCAGCCCGCGCTTCGCGGCCTTCGCGTTCTGGATGCGCCGCTCGAGGCGCTCACCGCTTCGGATTTCGAGCAGACGCTCGATGCGATGGCGATGAGGCGCAACAACCTCGAGGGCGAGATCGAATTCCTCGAGGAAATCGAGGCGGACGAAGAAGACATCCGGGACCT
>CABUOH010000277.1 GCA_902493085.1 uncultured Sutterella sp.
GGCGCTTTTGTTGACGCTCGCGCAGCCCGTCAGCGTGAGGGCGGCCGCAACGGCAAGACCGGCGGCAAGGATGGAATGCTTCATATGTGAGGGTATTGGTTGAGATTTGGTTTCGTCTTCTGCCGTTCGACGAGCGGCATGATGCATATCTTACGCCGATGGCGACACTTTTGAAATCAATTGCCTCGAACCCACGGCATTGTTGACGTCCCGGATCAGGGGGCCTTCGGTCCGGCGATATTGTTGACAATTTGTACGCTTGGGGCTCAAAAACGCTCCGACTAACGATGAAAACAGCGGCATAGGGCCTTGCCTCAAGGCTCTTTCACGCCCGAACGTGACGATTGTCGACTTGGAAGGGTAAGTCCCAGGGAGTTACGCCGCCTCGTGCAGCAGAGGCGTTTTCTTTGAATGGTTCTGAATTGGAGTTGATGTTTTCGCCTTATTTGCTTAAACAACTCTTTTAATTGTCGACAATATGGGCTATGATGGCGGCATCGAGATCGCAAATGTCAAGTGAGAGGAATAAGCGACGACAAAACGATCCGACATAGTCAACCGTGACATTCCAGACCAATCAAGGAGAATCCAATGTCCAACGAAGACAGCAAGAGCCGTTCCGGCCGCTTCGATCTTCCCGCCAACGAGCTCGTCGAAGCCTTCAACGCCACGATCACCTTCGAGCAGCGCGTCTGCCCGTTCGACATCGAGGACAGCAAGGTGCACGCTACGATGCTCGCCCGCCAGAACATCATCAGCAGGGAGGACGCCGAAGCGATCTGTCGCGGCCTTGACCAGGTGGCCGAAGAAATCCGCGCCGGCAAGTTCGTCTTTTCCATCAAGGACGAAGACATTCACATGGCCATCGAAAAGCGCATGACCGAAATCGTCGGGCCCGCCGGCGGACGCCTCCACACGGGCCGCAGCCGAAACGACCAGACGACGACCTCTACGAAGATGTACCTTCGCCATGAAATCCGCGAAGTGCAGAAGGCGATCCGCGCGCTGCAGGCCGTCTTCGTGAAGACCGCCCGCGCCAACATCGACGTGATCATGCCGGGCTACACGCACATGCAGACGGGCCAGCCGATTCTCTTCTCGCACTGGATGATGGCCTTCTTCTGGATGCTCGAGCGCGACTTCACGCGCTTCTCGGACCTCTTCAAGCGCATGGGCCGCTGCCCGCTCGGCTCCGCCGCGCTCGCGGGCACCGACTTCCCGATCGACCGCGACTTCACGGCCGAGCACCTCGGCTTCGACGGCCCGACGGAAAACTCCATCGACGCCGTCTCTGACCGCGACCACATGGTCGAATTCAACGCGGCCGCCGCCATGTGCTACATGCACCTTTCACGCCTTTCCGAAGAGCTCGTGACGTTCTCGACGCAGGACTTCAAGTTCATCGAACTCTCCGACGACTTCTGCACCGGCAGCTCGATCATGCCGCAGAAGAAGAACCCGGACATCGCCGAAAAGATCCGCGGCAAGACCGGCCGCATGTACGGCAACCTCATGGCCATTCTCACGATCATGAAGGGCATTCCGCTTGCCTACAACACCGACCTTTCCGAAGACAAGGAACAGGTCTTCGACAGCATCGACACGCTCCTGCAGTCGCTCGCCATCATGACGCCGATGGTCGAGAAGATGCGCGTCAACGGCGAAAAGACCCGCGCCAACGCCGATCTCGGCTACGCCAACGCCACGGACCTCGCCGACTATCTCGCCAAGAAGGGCATGCCGTTCCGTGAAGCGCACCACGTCGTGGGCGCCATGGTCAACTACGGCATCAAGCACGGCAAGCGTCTCGACGACTTCACGATGGAAGAGTACAAGCAGTTTTCCGACAAGATCGAAGAGGACATCCGCCACGAGATCAGCCTTGAGACCTGCGTGCGCGCCCGCAAGAGCTACGGCGGCACGGCGCCCGACATGGTCGCCCTGCAGCTTGCGCGCGCCGACGCGGTGCTCGAGGCCGAAGGCCGCGTCCTCGGTCTCTGATCCCCTCTGAAGATCTCTGACGATCGCTCCGATCGGGCCGTCCGGTTCACCGCTGTCAACCGAACCGGGCGGCCCGAGCTTTTCCAAAACCTCCGTATCCAACCCCTCGACTCAGGACCATCATCATGGAAATGGATCTGAACTTCTGGCTGCAGCTCATCACCGTTGCCGTGTGCATCGGCATCGGCGGCCGGTTCGGCGGCCTCGGCCTCGGCGCCGCAGGCGGCTTCGGCGTCTGCATTCTCGTTCTTCTCTTCGGCCTCAAGCCGAGCTCTCCTCCCATCTCAACAATTTTGATCATCGTAGCCGTCATCTCCTGCACGTCCGTGCTGCAGGGCGCGGGCGGCCTCGACATCATGGTGAAGATCGCCGAACGCATGCTGAGGAAATGGCCCCGCGCCATCACCTTCGTGGCGCCCTTCGTCTGCTCCTTCTTCGTCATCTTCGTCGGCACGGCCTACGTCGCCTTCGCCGTCTATCCGGTCGTTGCCGAAGTGGCCGCGCAGGCCCGCGTGCGCCCCGAGCGTCCGATCGCCGCGTCGGTGATTTCAGCCGGCATCGCCGTCGTCGCGTCTCCGATGTCGGCAGCCACGGCCGCCATGGTCGCTTCGCTCTCGCCCTTCAACCTCGGCGTCGTCGACATTCTGATGATTTCCGTCCCGGCCTTCATCGTCGCCACGGCCGCCACGTGCCTCTGCGTCTACTGGA
>CABUOH010000278.1 GCA_902493085.1 uncultured Sutterella sp.
CACCCGTATCTCGCGCAAGGCGGGAACAATGCTGGCCTGACGGGAATCATCCCACCGTCGGGCGCCCGCGATGGCGATCATCAGACGGGACAGCTTACCAGGGACGATCTGAAGAACATGACCCCGAAGCAGATCGACGAGGCGCGCCGCAAGGGCCGTCTGAATGACCTGCTCGCAGGCCGCAGTAAGTAAGGAGGCCAGCAATGGCAATCACCAATTTCATCCCCGAGGTATGGTCCGCCGCCATCCTCGAAGCCCTGCGCGCGAAGCTCGTCTTCCCAAGCCTGTGCAACCGCGATTACGAGGGCGACATCCGTGAGGCCGGTGACACCGTGCACATCACCGGATACAACGACGTGACAGTGCACAAGTACACGCGCGGCCAAGCGATCACCGTCGATGATGCCACGGATAAGGAAGCCGCCGTGCTCAAGATCGACCAGTCCGACTATTTCGCTTTCAAGGTCAATGACCTCGACAAGACTCAGGCCAAGGCCGATCTGACCGGAAAGTTCACCAATTCCGCCGCCTACAACATGATGAAGAACGTGGAGACCTACATCTCCAATCTCATGGACACGGCCGTCGGCACCCCGGCGAAGACCGTGGCCGTCGGCACCCCAGCAGACGCGTATCTAGCCGTCGTGGAAGCCGGACGCAAGCTCGATGTGCAGAACGTGCCCGACGAGGGCCGCTGGCTTGTCGTCAGCCCAGACTTCTACGCCTTGCTGCTGCAGGACTCCCGCTTCATCGAAGGCACCGAAGCAGGCCATAATACTCTACTCAACGGCGTGGTCGGCCAGGTGCGCGGCTTCACCGTAGTGAAGTCCAACAATGTGCCGCGCAAGTCCGCCAGCCCGGACACCCAGTCCATTCTCGCCGGCACGAACGTGGCCGTGACCTTCGCGCAGCAGGTCAGCAAGGTGGAGGCGATGCGCATGCAGACCGACTTCGCCGACATGGTGCGCGGCCTCGACCTGTACGGAGCCAAGGTCATCCGCCCCGAGTGCCTAACCAAGATCACCCTGAATCTCTCCACGACCAGCGGACGCGCCCTGCTGGATGCCCCGCAGGCCGTCGTGGACGAAACGTCCGACACCGCTGGTGATGATGCCGATAAGGCAGACACCGGCAAGAAGGGCAAGTGACCGTCTGATCGGAGGCTGACATGACCGCCTTGGCCACACTGCAGGACCTGCGGAAGTACGGCATCGACGTGCCGGACAACAACGTCGCGCTCAGCCTGCTCGACTCCGTATCCGCCGCCGTGCGCGACGCCGCCGGCTGTCCGATCGCCATGGGCGAATGGACCGTCGACCTGCCCGGCGAACAGTCGAGGAAACTTGACCTGCCATGCAGGGCGGTGCGAGCCGTGTCCAAAGTACTGGTCGATGGTCGGCCGATCGAAGACTGGAGGCTCTTCGGCTCATCGCTTTACCGGGCGGAGCCGTGGAGCCCCTTTGGCGGCATCCCGTCGACTGTGACGGTCACCTTCCAAGGTGGCTGGGATCCCGTGCCGGAGGACATCGTCAGACTGGTCTGCTCGTATGTCGCCGCCGGATTACATCAGCTCGCGGATGGTGGTCCCGGCGCCCACTCCGGCATCGCCTACGAGAGGCTTGATGACGCGCAGGTCGGATATACGCATGATGGCACCCAGATCGACGCGGCCGAATTGCCGGAAGCGACCAGACGCAGCCTGCGCAATCGCTTCTGTGCGAACATCAGTTCGATTGGAGTGTTCCGATGAGAATCAGCGCATCCTTTCTCGCAAAGGCCAGAGCCAACGCGGAATGCCTGATGACCGACCGGATACGCGTCACCGCGCCCGGCACGGTCACGGTCGACCCGGTCACCGGCGCCGAAACCGTGTCACAGCAAGTCGTCTACGACGGCAAGGGAAAAGTGCAGACGGCCGGCGGCATCGCCGGACAGCAGCACAACGTGAACGGCGACGGCTCAGTCGGAGCGTTCGTCCCGGAATGGGGCCTCTACCTCCACCTGCCCGTCACGGCCACGACTCCACGCGAAGGATACGAGGCCATGGTCGTGGAATCGGCCGACCCGGCACTCGTCGGACGCCGATACCGGCTCGTGAACATGCAATCCGAAAAGACGCACGCCACCGCCAGAAGATGGAACGTGCAGGAGATCCCGATGGAAGGAGGCTCATAGTGCGCATCGACTCCCATGAGCTCGACGAACTGGCGAGAAAACTCACCGTCGCGAGCGTCCGCGCGCCGATCAAAGCGGCCAACGCCGTCAAGAAAGGCGCGCAGAACATCAAAACCGCGGTCAAAGCGGATCTCGCGTCGAGCAGCCATTCGAGCTTTCGTCGAATACCCATCGCCTACGAGATCAAAACCGAAGGCATGAGGGTCGCGGCGGGCATCGCGCCGGTCAAGACCACCGGCGGCCTCGCCAACATCGCGTTCTTCGGAGGCGCCCACGGCGGAGGAGGCGCCCACCGCTTCTACGAACACGGTGAACAGGAGTTCGAGACCACCGCCCGATACGTCGAGGAAGCCGGGGCAAGCCTATGACCGACTTCCTGAAGGTCAGGGAATCCGTCCTCCGGCTCGTCGGCGAGATCCGCGGCTGGGACGTGTATACGGATGGCATCGCGCCCGCAGGCAAAACCCCGCCATGGGTCGTCATAGGCCTGACGGAAACCAGCCGAACGCACACGGAAAGCCA
>CABUOH010000279.1 GCA_902493085.1 uncultured Sutterella sp.
CCCTTGTAGGTGTGATCCTTGCCGTTGACGGCGTAGGTGTGGTTCTTGTCAAAGACGAGGCCGCCGTTGCCGAGATCCATGTTGCTCTGGACGTCGAGCGTGCCGCCGCCCGTAAACGAAAGATCTTTGTTCGATTCGCGCTGGGTGTCCTTGCCGTCGAGCGTGAGCGTACTGTTGTTCTTGTAGACGAGGTTCTTCCCGTCAAGCGCGACGCTCTGCGTCCACTTCTGCTTGAGCTGATCGACAAGGGCGTTGCTGAAGGCGTTGTAGTAGTTGCTCGTGCTCCCGCCGATGAAGCCGCCGAGCACGCCGAGAAGGACCCACTCCTTCTTCTTTGAGTCGTAGACGTAGTAGCCCGAGCCGCTGTCGCCGCCCGTCGTGATGTTCTGGAAGTCGGTGAATTCGCTCGTCGACACGCCGGGCTGGGTGACGAGGAAGAAGGACACCGAGTGCAGGTTCGGGTTGAAGTTCGTGTTGAGGTTCGAGACCTTGCCGTTGATCTGGGCGCTGCCCGAACCTACGCGAAAGCCAATGATCTGCTTCTTGCCCTGATAGTCGACGCCGTAGCGCTCGAGCATGCCGTTCCAGTCATGCACGTCGGCCCCTTCGACGCCGTCGGTTTCAACGACGAACTTGTTGAGGCGGTGAACGGAGAAGTCGCCCTGTTTGGCGCTGTCGACGCGTGTGTAGGTGGTGTTGCCCCACTGCTGCTTGCTCACGGTGCCGCCGCCCTGGTTGTCGTTGTGGGTTGCGGTCACGCTGTAGGCGCCGCCGATGGCGGTCGTGTTGCCGTTGGCGGAAACGCCCGAGAAGTCCGGAATCGGAATGTCGGGGAGCTTGAGGGTCGAGCCGTCCTTGCGGGTGATTTCAAGGCCGGTGTCGCCCGCCTTGAACTGGCCCTTGTTCTGGGCAAGATCAAGGAAGTCGCGGTACCAGAAGTTGGTCGTGTTGATTTGGTTGGCGCAGGCCTGCTGAACGGCGAGCGACAGCGCCAAAACGGTGAAAGTCGATGCGGCGCGAAGCTTGTGTCGGCTTTGATGCATGGGGGAGATTCCTTTTAGAAGCCGCCCGAAAAGCGGCGAATGTGGTCTTCATTCGGTCGGCCGGCAAGTGCATCTTCGTCGGCCGCCGTCATCTTCCGGAAAACGCCTTTTCAAGCGTTTGCAAAATGTGGAAGATTTGAAATCTTATGAAAACGCCTGTCATTTAGGTATGGGCAGGAATCCCGTTTCGACTCGCTAGTGTAAAGATATGTAAGGAGCCGATTATCGGCTCTTCCGCACGACGGGAGCCGTCACAAGCGCGGCGCGCGCGTGATGGAGAAAAAGGGATCTGAAATGGAGAACGTCGCCAGAAGGCGGCGACGGGACGCTGTTTGCGTGGAGCGTTCAGACCAAGTGAAGTGGTCCGGGGTCATGCGAACAGCCGATGTGGAAACGGGATGAGTCTTCAAGGGAGGCCGGCCCGTTTTCGGGGTTGACGGGATACATAAATGTTACATTTGTACTGGCTGTTATCCAATTCTACGGGAGAGGCGTTTGCAAAACATGTTTGGTTTGCGTGATGCGAATAAGGCCATAAATCACGCGTTGTGATTCCTTTCGTCGTTTTGAACATCTGGGACGGATTTTCAGACCAAGGCTGAAGCTCCCCACTCCAAACGCCGGAGACAAAAACGCCCGCGGGCAGTGGATGCCGGCGGGCGTTTGAGAACGGAGCTTTGCGTGGGATCCTAGAGGATCGCGAGGAACTCATCCACCTCTTCTTCGGTGGTGGCCCAGCTCGTGGCGAGGCGCACGACCGTGTGGGATTCGTCGGCCTTTCCCAGAAGCTCATGCCGATGTCGTGGCGGTGGGCTTCATTACCAGTCGTCCTTGACCTTGACGAAGGACTGGTTGGTGGTGGAGTTGTAGAGAAGTTCAAAGCCCTTTGCGGTGAGGCCGGCGCGAAGCTTTTCGGCGAGCTGCACGGCACGGGCGCCGTACTTGACGTAGCGGTTCTCCTCCATCAGGGCTTCGAACTGGATGGCGGTGATGCGGCCCTTGGCAAGGAGCGCGCCCTGCTGCTTCATCCAGGTCAAGAAGCGCGGGCAGGTGTTGGGCTTCGGGAAGACGACGGCTTCGCCGAAGAGCGCGCCGCACTTCGTGCCGCCGATGTAGAAGGCGTCGCACGTGCGCGCGATGTCGGCAAGCGTCACGTCGGTCTTCGGGGCGCCGAGACCGTAGGCCAAGCGCGCGCCGTCGAGGAAGACGCGGGCGCCGTAGCGGTGGGCGACCCCGGTGACGGCCTCGAGCTCGGCGCGCGTGTAGAGCGTTCCCGTTTCGGTCGGGTGCGAGATGTAGAGGAGCGCGGGCGCGGGCATGTGGTCGCGGTTGTCGTCGACGATGTACTTGTGGAAGGCGGCCTCGACGTCGCGCGCACGAAGCTTGCCGTCGCGCTGAGGAATTTCGAAGACTTTGTGACCGAGGCTTTCAATGGCGCCGGCTTCATGAACGGCAATGTGGCCGGTTTGGGCGGAAACGACCCCTTCCCAGGGCTTGAGGAGCGCACCGATCACGGTACGGTTCGTCTGCGTGCCGCCCGAAAGCAGATAGACTTCGGCTTCGGGCGCACCGCAGGCCTCGCGGATGAGCTCCGTGGCCCGGGCGGTATGCGGATCACTCCCGTAGCCCGATGTCTTTTCGAGATTGGTT
>CABUOH010000280.1 GCA_902493085.1 uncultured Sutterella sp.
AGGGCGTTGCGTTGAGCTTTCTTCATTCTGCGTGGTCTCCAAGGCGTTCCTCCGTCAAGCCGACAGCCCTCAACCTTGGGCGAACGGCGGGAGCAGAGAGGTCGATCGGGCCTTCAGAGAGAAGGCCTGCCGGGACGGGATCGTGGGGAATCCCTTCGTCGTTGAGCGCGGGCGTCCAAACGGCGATTTCGGAGGGCGTGAGCTTCACGATGGCGGGCCAGAAGTTGAGGCCAAGCCGCCGCGTGATGACGGAGCCCTGGTCCGCCCAGACGCGCGTGCCGAGCGTCGTGTGTGCAGCCTCGACGCTTCCGCCCGCCACGATCGGGCGTACGGGATGCTTTGCGCGGGCGAGGAGCTTTTCGGCAAAGGCCATCTGGCTTGCATCCCCCGCATCAAAGATGAGGTAGACGCGAGAGAAGCCGGAGAGGAGCGCCGCCTGCGGAATGCGGTCAAGCGCAAGTCCCGTGGGCGTACGGGTGAAGAGCGTCGTCTTGGATTGAGGGCGCGTTTCCGGAAAGCGGGGCGTCTTGTACCAGGCGGCAAGCGACGCTTCCTTGTCGCGCAGCCTTTGGGCCCATGCCTCGGATTGCACGGCGATGCGGGCGTTCTCCTTCAAGACGCTCTCGAAATCCGGGTCGCCGCCGGCGTTCACCTGAACGGGATGGTCGGCGACGAGCGTCGTGACGATGAAGCCGTCTGAGGCCGGGGGCGGGCAGGCCGCCTCGACCGTTTCGTCGAAGGCAAGGAGCCCGGCCATGCCGGCCGTGACGACTCCGATGAGAAAGCAGAGGCGCTTGGACGCAAACGCGCGCTTCACGAAGAGGCTGCGGCTGATCGGGTCTTCGGGCGCAAAGGGCGTCTGTCGGGGAGAGGTGGAGGTCATGAGGGTTCTTTTGTGTGTTGAAAAAGGGTCCCGTGAGGGATTGGAATGCTTGCGGGCTGGCAGCGGCATCAGCCGTTCCACTTCGCGACCATCGAGCAGCAGTCGCGCCGCCGCCAGAGAAGGACGACGCCGTCTTCGCCGCCCGGACTCCAGCTGCGCCCCGAGCCCGATACGACGGTGGTGCGCCCGAGCGGGCTGCAACACGACCCGTCGGTGTTCGTGCCAGAGTGAGAGGGCCAGACGAGCTGGGTGCGCCAGACGTCCTTTCGCATGAGCGGTTCGTAGAAGGACCCGCAGAGGCCGTTCGTGCCGTGTGCGCCGAGAAGCAGCCCTTCGCGGGCGAGCTTCATGGCGAAGCGGTGGGCCATCAGATGCCAGACGGCGACGTGGGAGGTAAGCGACGCCGTCCACCCGGTAAGCGGAAAGACGTTCCCCTGACAGCCCGAGCACCAGTAGAGCGTGTTGTTGGGAAGGCCCGTAGACGCAGCCATGCAGTCCGCCGAGCACGCGCCCTGCGTGACGGGATTGGCAAAGAGCGCAGCGTCCGGGTTGAGGATGAAGCTCGCGAGCGTGTCGTCCCACAAGGGATCGAGCTCCGACATGTAGGCCAAATCGAACGTCTGCTGATCAAGGCAACCGTTGTCAAGGAGCGCCTCGAGAATGAAGAGCCAGGGCGTGGCGTACCAGTGCACCTGACGAAAGTCCGTGTGCCGCTTCATCGAGCCGTCGGCTTCGTGGGAGCGGGCCTTGACGTGGTCCGACACCCGCAAGCCCAGATCGCCCATCGTGACGCCGCCCATGGACGGGAGACACCCGGCATGACGCACGATCTCGGCCGTGCGAAGCGGCTCCCAAAAGCTGAAGGTGACGCCCGCGCGCATCGTGAGGCCCTTGCCGCAGGTGCAGAAAGGCCCGCCCGCACCCGTGTCGGGATCAGGCAGAACGCCCGAAGTCACGGCTCCCGAGATCGAGGCCCGGCCGCCGATCTTGACGGGAAAGACGCACCGCCAGCAGACGTCGGGGACGGGGTTGATGACCTTCCCCTGACAGACGGGCGACGCTTCAACAATCGCGGGCATGACGAGTGCGGCCGCGAGCATGAGGGTTGAGAGAAGCTTCATGCGTCCGTCCCTCCTTCTCCTTCTCCTTCTGCGGCTCCCTTTCGGGTTGATGCCGCTTGTCTTCGTGCACGCGCCTTTTCGCGGCGTTCGGTACGTTCCTTGAGCTCGGCCTTGCGCTCTTCGCTTGCGCCTTGAGCAAGGCGCTCGAGAATCGCCGCCATTTCGGTGCGAACGCCCACGTAGTTTTCGCGCTGCCGCGCCGCCGCCTCGAGCCCGCGTTCGTTGACTTCAAGGCCTTGGCGTGCGGTGTTGTCGAGTGCGAGCGTGATGCCGAGAAGCGCCTTGAAGCGCTCGGCCCAGACGTTGGCTTCCATCCCCATGAAGGCGGGGACGTTTTCGGCCTTGGCTGCTTCGTCGTAGGCCGTGATGAGCCCGATTTCGGCGAGGGTCTTCATCCAGGGCGCGAGCTTGTCGGTCTCTCGCAGGCCCTTGGGGTCCACGCGGCCGGTCGCGGCCGTGACGGTGAAGCCTCCGAGCCTCGGTTCAATGACGCAGGGAGAGCGATCGACGGCAAGGAGCGCCCGCAGAAACCCTCTCGTATCACAGATGAGCGGAATGTCCCACGCATCGAACGGATTTGTGGCGGGAAGGCTCTCGCCCGTGTAGACGACCGCCGTCTGAGGGTCCGCCGTCCAGCAGTCGGTGACGAGCTTCACTGTGTAGGCGTTGATGCGGTCGATGAAG
>CABUOH010000281.1 GCA_902493085.1 uncultured Sutterella sp.
TTTTCGCGACGTCCATGTGCTTCGCGATGTAGCGGATCTTGGGCTTTGTGCCCGCGGCTTCGTTCATCGGGCGTGCGGCCTCGATGAGCTTGGCGGTTTCGGGCGTCGGGTTGTCATAGTCGACGAGCGTCATGGCGTGGATGCCGCACGCTTCGACGCAGGCGGGCAGCTCGCCGCGCTCGGTGCGGTGCACGCACAGCGTGCAGTGTTCAGCCTTGCCCGGCGTGCGCACCGTATGAGGCTTGGCCGGACGCGGGACGAGCGGCTGCTTGTCGCCGAAGTAGCTGCTCCTGCCTTCGGTGTTGAAGACCGGCACGCCGTACGGACAGGCGTTGGCGCACATCTTGCAGCCGATGCACTTTTTCTGGTCGACGAGCACTTCGCCGTGCGGACCCTTGTGGATCGCCTTCATCGGGCAGACCTTCATGCAGGCCGCATCGTCGCAGTGCATGCAGCTCATGCGGAACCAGTTGATGACGTTGTCGCGGACGTTTTCGTCGCGCTTGATTTTTTCCCAGAAGATGCCGGGCGCGACCTGGTTTTCTTCCTTGCAGGCGACCGCGCAGGCAAAGCACCCGGCGCAGCGGTCGACGTTTACGATGATGCCGTAACGGGACATGATGAACCTCCTTTAAGCCTTTTCCACGCGGATGCAGACGTCGTTGCAGCACGGGTACCCGGAGATCGGGTCCCAGTCCTTGCGCGGGATGAGATGCTGCGTTTCCTGATCGCCGCGCCAGCCGTACTGGGCGTCGATGAGGCCGGGCTGGCAGAGGATCGTCACGCGGGCCTTCGCGCGCACCTTGTGCTTGCAGTAGGGCGAGATGAGCCAGACGCCGTCGCCTTCCTTGATGCCGAGCCTTTCGGCATCCTTCGGGTTCATGTTGATGGTGCTCTCGGGCTCGAGTTCGAGCAGATAGGGCTGGTCGCCGCGGGTCTTCGAGTGCGTGATGTACGGGCGCCTCGTGCCGTTGAGAAGCTTGAACGGATATTCGGCCGTGGGCTTGGGCGGCTCGACGTAGACGGGGAGTCCCGGGAAGCCGTGCTTGGCCTGCAGGCTTGCGACGAGCTCGATCTTGCCCGAAGGCGTTCTGAAGCCCGGCTTGCCGTCAAAGCGCAGCAGCGCCTTTTCGTGCTTGGCGGTCGTCTGAGGCGGGAAGAATTCCACGGTCTGCAGGTTCGGGAGCACGCCCTGCTGCTTCTCGTACGACACGCCCCAGCCCTTGAGGATGGAGTCGCAGGCCTTGACGGGGTCGCCGTGGAAGAAGGTTTCCGGATCGCACACGGCGGCGCCGATCGTGCAGGCGATCTTCCAGTCCTCCCAGGCTTCGCCCTGAGGCTTCACCGGGCGGCGCACGCTCACCTTGCACGCCGAAGGGGGCGTAGCGCTCGAAGTTGAGGGCTGCGGGCAGCACGATGTCCATGTCGTGATGCGTCTCGTCGCGGTAGAAGTTGTCGGCGGCAAACGTGAAGTCAAGCTTGCGGATGGCTTCCTGATACGCTTCGGGCGAGGGCCAGATGAGCGCGTTCATGCCGAAGCCGGCGATGGCGCGGATGCGGCCCTGCTCAACCATTTCGGGGAGCATGTTCGGGCTGCAGAGCACCTGCATTTCGTTCCAGACGGGGACGAACTCGCGGTCGATGCGCTTGGCCTTCTGTTCGGGTTCGTTGAACCATTTCTGGTCTATGAAGCTGCGCGTGTAACCTTCGTCCCACCGAATGTAGTCCTCGGGCCAGTTGGGCAGCATGCCGCCGCCCGGATTCTCGACGTTGCCCGTCAGAGCCATGAGGAGCGAGCAGGCGCGTGCGTTGTTGCAGCCGTTGTGCTGATGCATGATCGACTGGCCGGAGATCGTGATGCCCGACGGTCCTTCGGCGAACATGCGGGCGGCCTTGACGACGAGTTCGGCCGGGACGCCCGACTCCTTCTCGACGTATTCGGGCGTGAACTTCTCGGCGTAGGCGACGAGTTCGTCGTAGCCGACGCACCATTTGTCGATGAAGGGCTTGTTGACGAGGCCTTCCTTGATGAGGACGCGCATCATGCCCCAGGCGACGGCGCCGTCCGTGCCGCCGCGCGGCTGCAGGTGAATGTCGGCCTGTTCGGCGACCTTGGTGCGGCGCACGTCCATGACGATGAGCTTCATGCCGCGGGCCTTGGCGGCGAGAAGACCGCGGAAGAAGCCGTGGGGCTTTGACCACGCGCCGTTCTGGCCGACGATCATCAGGCAGTTGGTCTTCGGACCCATGCCGCCCGCGAGTTCGCCGCCGTAGCTGAGCTCAAGCGCGTGCACCATGGCGAGGTTGCAGGCCACGGAGCTTTCGCAGCAGTAGTTGGGCGAGCCGAAGTAGCGCGCGAGACGCATGACGGGCGGGCGGGGCTCCTTCGGGTCGCCGCAGTAGAACATCACGCGGTCGGCGCCGTACTTGGCTTTGACGGCGGTGAGCTTTTCGGCGATGGTCTTAATCGCTTCGTCCCAGGAGATGCGCACCCAGCCCGGATCCGCGGCGCCCTTCGGGGCGGTGCGCTTGATCGGGTAGAGAAGGCGGTTCGGATTGTAGAGGCGCTGCAGGGTGGCAAGGCCCTTGGAGCAGAGCGAATTGTTCGGGTGTTCCTTCCAGTTGCGGATGCCCGTGACGGTGTTGCCCACGGCTTCAAACTGAATGCCGCACATCGGC
>CABUOH010000282.1 GCA_902493085.1 uncultured Sutterella sp.
TCTCCCAGAGGTAGCCGATGACGCAGGCGGCGCCCAGCGCCCATACCCAGGCCGAAGCCACGCCCAGCAGCCCGAGCGCCCACAGCAGGATGACGATGCCCGCGAAGGTGAGGGTGAATTTGAAGATGTTGCTCAACGCACCCAGCGGGCAGATGTATTTGCACCAGAACATTTTGACGAAAAAGCTGCCGAGGAAGAGCAGCGCAACCGAGATGACGGTCATCCAGACGGTGATCTCACCCTTGAAGCCCGTGGCGACGGCGTAATAGGGGTCGAAATTCTTGCAGAAAAGTTCGCTGCTCGACGCCGACATGTAGAACACGTAGAACAGCAGCGCGTATTTGACGGCGCGGAGCAGGCGGTCGGCGATGCTTCCCGGGCGGATTTCGACGCTGACCTTCAGTTTTTTGCCGCCCCGGCCCATCCATTCGCTGACGGTTCCCAGCGGGCATAGGTAGCCGCAGAAGAGTTTGCTGAAAAGGATCACTCCCACGGCGAGCATGACGCCCACCATGATCTGCGTCATGGACATCGTGCATGCCAGCGAGTTGTTGACCAGGTAGCTTCCCAGTGCCTGCAGTCCGCCGAACGGGCAGTAGGCCTCCACGTCCGCGGGTTTCTCCCCGAGCGTAAGCCCGTAGACCACGAATCCCACGATTGCCGCAAGCGTGCCCCATTGCAGCAAATTCTTTAACCAATTGCTTTTTCTTTTCATTGTTCGGGTTGTAAATGATGTGTATAACGCAAAGATAGTTATTTTGAAGTTTGATTGATCCGTGACGTCCGTTTTTTAGCGTCTCCTGTGCGACTTTTTTGTATATTTGCGAAACTGCACTGCATAATTAAGCGAATCCACGATGAAAAAATCTGTTCTGATCCGTGCGGCCCTGCTCTGTCTGCTGGCCGTTCCGGCGGCGGGGCAAGTCCCCGCAGGCCCGCAAGAGAAGATGCCGCTCGACGGCGAGGTCCGGGTCGGCCGGCTCGACAACGGGATGACCTACTACATCCGGCATTACGACAATCCCCGGCAGCGGGCGGATTTCTTCATCGCCCACGACGTAGGCGCCCTGCAGGAGGAGGACGACCAGAACGGCCTGGCCCATTTCCTCGAACACATGGCCTTCAACGGAACGAAGCACTTTCCCGGAAAGGGCATTCTCAACTACCTTGCGGCCAATGGAGTGCGCTTCGGATACAACGTCAATGCCTACACCTCGCGCGACCGTACGGTCTACAATGTTTCCAACGTGCCGCTGGTGCGCGAGGGACTGGTGGACTCGCTGCTGCTGATCCTGCACGACTGGTCCTATTACATCGCCTGCGAACCCGGGGAGATCGAGTCGGAGCGGGGTGTGATCCGCGAGGAGTGGCGGCGCGGCAACGACGCCCGTTCGCGCATGGCCCGCAAGTCGGCCGAGGTCGAGTACGACGGGTCGAAATACGCCCGGCGCGACGTGATCGGCGACATGGAGATCGTCAACAGCTTCGGGCGGCAGACGCTCATCGACTTCTACCATAAATGGTATCGTCCCGATTTGCAGGCGGTGATCGTCGTCGGCGACGTGGATGTGGACGCGATGGAGCGGAAGATCCGCGACGTGATGGCGTCGATCCCGAAGGCCGAGAATCCCGCGCAGAAGGAGGTCTACGACATTCCGCAGCGCGACAAGCCCCGCTACGGACTGGTGACCGATCCCGAAACCAAGGCCGTGGCCGTGAAGCTGATCTTCTACCAGCCCTACCCGTCGGAGGAGGAGCGTGCGACGGTGGGCGCCGTGCGCGACGAACTGGCGCGCAAGGTCTTTCTCGAAATGGCGCGCGCCCGGCTGGCCGAGGCGGAGAAATGCCCCGAAGCCCGCTACAAACGCGTGGTGGCTGTTCTCGGAAGCCTCGCCACATGCCGGAACACCTTCATGCTGACGGCCCTGCCCAAGGAGCACGATATGCGCGAGGCGTTGGCCGGGGTGCTGACCGACGTGGAGCAGATCCGACGTTACGGTTTCAGCCGCGAGGAGTTCGAGGCCGCACGTGCCAAGGTGGCGCGGAGCGAGAAAGCCGCGCTCGAAAAGTACCGGCTCGCCACGAACACCGACCTGGCCGGGCGGGATGTGGAGGATTTCACGCGCAATGTGCCCTACGTGACGCCCGACGACCGGACGCGGATCGTCGGCGAGCAGCTCGACGCCCTGACCTGCGAGGAGGTGAACGGCCTGCGTGCCGGCATGACCTCGCCGGAGGGGATGCTCGTGCTCGTGTCGTCGTCCGAGGAGTACATGGACAAGGTCCCTTCGGAGGCGGAGGCCTTCGACCTGATCGACTCGGTGAAGCGTGCGAAGATCGCCCGTCCCGAGCGCCGCGGGAAGTCCGCCGGACCGCTCTTTACGGAGAAGGTGACGCCCGGAAAGGTCGTCAGAACCCGCAAGGCGCCTCTCGGGGCCGAGGAGTGGACGCTCTCGAACGGCGTGAAGGTCTTCTGGCGCACCGTTCCCGAGGTGATCGGCGTCCGCAAGGTCGGGGTGACGGCGGTCAGCGAGGGCGGCTTCGCCCGCGACAGCGATGTGGAGGGCATGCACCTGCTTCAGAACTACATTCGCACGATGGGCGTGAAGGACCTCGACCGCGCCGGGATGCGCGACCTGCTTTTCGCCCACGACGCCAGTCTGATGGTGACGCT
>CABUOH010000283.1 GCA_902493085.1 uncultured Sutterella sp.
TTCGTGACGATCGCCTGCGGCGCCATCTCTGGCTTCCACAGCCTGGTGTCCTCGGGCACGTCCTCCAAGATGATCGCCAATGAAACCGACATGCGTCCGGTCGGCTACGGCGCCATGCTCGTCGAATCCGTCCTCGGCGTCCTCGCCCTGACGATCGTCTGCGCCGCCGCCACGAACGGCCAGCTGCCCGCGGGCACTCCGTTCCAGCTCTTCTCGGCTTCGGTTTCCGGCTTCCTCACGAACACCTTCGGCCTCCCTGCCGACATCTCGGCCTGCATCCTGACGATGTGCGTCTCCGCCCTCGCCATGACCACGGTCGACGCCGTGGACCGCATCGGCCGCATGAGCTTCCAGGAACTCTTCGCCACCGCCGACGGCACGGAAAAGGGTCCCATCGCCAAGTTCTTCAGCAACACCTGGGTCGCCACGCTGCTCACGCTCGGCGGCGGCTGGTTCCTGTGCCTTGCCGGCTACATGAACATCTGGCCGCTCTTCGGCTCCGCCAACCAGCTCCTCGGCGCCCTCGTTCTCACCGCGCTCGCCGTGTTCCTGCAGAGCACGGGCCGCAAGGGCTGGATGCTCTGGGTTCCGATGACCGTCATGTTCGTCGTCACGATGACCGCCCTCGCGCAGCAGCTCCTCAAGATCGCGGACGCATGGTCCGCCGGCACCTTCGTCTTCATGACGCACGGGCTGCAGGCCGTCATCGCCATCGCGCTCATCGTGCTTGCGCTTCTCGTCGTCTACCACTGCGTCGGCCGCCTCGTCAGGGGTGAAAAGGCCAACGCCGCCGGCGCTGCGTAAGGTCACGTTCCTCTGGCTGCGCGCACACGCAGCCCACCAATGAAAAAGCCCCCGGGCCGTCAGGCGCCGGGGGCTTTGCGCTTGTTTTCATCCGTTGTGAGTCGTTGGCCGGGCCTTCGTCATTCGGAACCGCCTCAGAAGAACGCCTCTGCGCTCGACGGTCTCTTCCGAGTCAACGCGCCAGCCCCGTGCGGCAAAAAAGGGCTTTGCCGTGATCGATGCATGGGTGTGAAGCACGCCAGGCGACGATTCCGGAATTGCCCTCTCCACAGCCTCAAGGAGCAGCGTTCCAATCCCGCAGCCCTGCCGGTCCCTTGCAACGTAGAGATGGTCGAGAAGACCGGTTTCCAGATCAAAATCGACAAATCCCGCGAGCTCGTCGCCAACAAAGGCAAGGAGCGTCATATTGCGCGAGAACGTCGCATCGTGGCGAAGAAGAGCCTCCGGCGACGGCGCCCAGACCGCAAGCTGAGCCGGCGCATAGTCGCGCGCATTGACTTCATGCACCGTCTCGAAGAAGAGACGGCTCATGGCCGCGAGGTCCTCCGAGCGATAGGTACGAATGGTGAATTTGGTTGTCATGGACAGGACGGGACTCGGTCAAGCCGGCCTCTCAAACAGGGGGCGAACAGGAGCCGTGCAAAAAAAACGGAGCCCTGCACGCCGGCAGTACTCCGTCCTCATTCATGCGTCAGGCCGGCAGTCAGCTCTTGGCCTTGCGCTCGGTGCGCGCGTCGATCGCCTTGCGCAGCTCCTTGCCGGCCTTGAAGATCACGACCCAGCGCTCGGGCGCATAGACCTTCTCGCCCGAACGGGGATTGCGGCGCATGCCGCCCTGACGAAAGCGCGGCGCAAAGGAGCCGAAACCCCTGATCTCGATGCGGTCGCCGCGGATCAGCGCGTCCTGCATCGCATGGAGCATGCTGCGGAACGCCTCGCGCGCCTTGCTCATGGGAATGTCCGGAAACGCGTCGGAAAGTTCGTTTGCGATTTCGCCGCCCGTCACAACGCGGCCTTGTTTGGTGTCGCTCATGTGGATTGAAGCCTGTTCATGGAAAGGTCTCCGTATCATATCGCATCGGACACCGAAACGCTTCCCGCAGTGCATTCCTGCAGTGCATTCAGGCCGCGTGCGGATCCCGGGCGGCGTAAATTCGTCACCTCGACGCAGGACAAACGCAAACGCTTGACTCAGAATCGTCTCGACGCCTTGCGCCGCCTAAAGAGCGCACTACAATGCCTCTCATGCGTGCGCAGGGCCCATGCCCGCGAACGCGTTCGACCTTTGTCCGAGATCAGCTCCATGAACATCGAAGCCCTGCGTTTTTTCCTCAAGCTCTACGAACTCCGAAACCTCTCCGAAGCGGCCGATGCCACGGGCATCAGTCCCTCGGCCGCAAGCCGCATGCTCGGCAAGCTGCGCGAGCTCTTCGGCGACGAGCTCTTTCACAGGTATGCGCACGGCATGACGCCCACCGTGCGCAGCCACGCGCTCTACGAGCCGACGCTGCAGCTCCTCTCGGCCTACGGCAAGCTCTTCGACACGACCGCCTTCGATCCGACGTCCCTCAACCGCATCTTCAAGATCGGAGCCGTCGACAAGGCCGTCTCGACCTTTTTCGCGCCCGCCTTTGCCGAGCTCTTTCAGGATTGTCCCAATCTCAGCATCGAATTCAGGCATCCCGGCCAAAGCTACAACCGCGACCTCATTCGCGGCGACCTCGACATGGGCATCTTTCCCAACCTCACGCCCGAACCCGGGTTTCACGCTCAAATTCTGTGCGAGGAAACCATGGTGCTCGTGGTCGGCCCGCACCATCCGCTCGTCGAGCTTCAGGCGCGCCGCCCTCTGGAAAAGTCCGAC
>CABUOH010000284.1 GCA_902493085.1 uncultured Sutterella sp.
CGGATAGAAGGCGGCGGTCATGAGCGTGAAGGGCGTCACGGCGGCAGCGCCCTCAAGCCCCGAGACGGCGGCCATCGTGATGAGGACGAAGGCGGAGAAGGGCATCAGGACGGGAAGGCTGTTGGCAAAACCCGAAAGAAGGTGGGAGCGGCGGTACGGATGCACGTTGGAGGCGCGGCCTATGTCGTCGGTGAGCGACCCGACAAGAGCGACGGCCGCGGAGGTGACGGCGGCAAAGAGCGTCGTCACGACGAGCGTCGCGGCGGCAAGGAAGAGTTCGGTGCGAAGCGCCGAGGGACGGCCCTCGGTGCCGCGATCGAGCGCCTTTTGCATCATCTCGGGCACGCCCGCCTCGCGCACGATGCCCGTGAAGGCAAAGAGCGTGACGCAGAGCAGAATGATGGGCGAGACGTTCGTGATGCCGGAAATGAGAAAGCCCGAGAGCGCGCCGTTTTCGGTCGCAAAGACGGAGGCGAGGGTGAGGCGTCCGGCGGCAAGGCCTGCGAGCGTTCCCGTCACGACGCCCGCGGAAATCGCCATCAGCACGTCGCGGGTCTTGACGGCGACCGCAATGAGGATTGCGACCGGCACGAGCATGAGAAGCGCCTTTGGGTCGCCCGCGAGCGCGGCTTCGGTCACGGGACGGGATTCGCCCGAGAAGGCGTAGAAGGGAAGCGAGATGACGAGCGCGGTCATCGCGTAGGGAAGGCGGGTGCGCACGACGCCCGCGATGTCGGCCGGCGTCCCGTTTCTGAAGCGCTGGGTGACGGACGAAATGACGGTGACGTCGGAGACGGGGGCGAGGTTGTCGCCGAAGATGGCGCCCGAGAGCACCGCGCCCGCAAGCATGGCCGGGTCGGCGCCGAGCGCAACGCCCGCGGGAAAGAAGATCGGCATGGCTGCAAGAAGCGTGCCGATGGAGGAGCCCGTGGCGGCCGCCATCAGGGAGGAGGCGAGAAGCACGAAGACGGTGAAGGCGTGGCCCGTGAGGTTGAGAAGACCGCCGAGATACACGAGGCCGTCGGCAACGCCCGAGGCCTTCATCATCGCGGAGAAGATGCCCGAGGCAATGAGGATGAGCACGACGGTGCCCGTCAGTTCGGAAGAAGCTCCGCGCACGGCGGCCTTCCAGTATTCAGACGGGGACTTCGCGAGAAGCGAACCCGAAAAGAGCGTGAGAACGCCTGCGGCGGCAAGGCCCGTAAGGTCAAAGGCGGCCTCGAAGATGAAGAGATGCGCGGTCACGGCCACAAAGAGCGCGAGCGGAAGAAGAAGGACGGCGGCTGAGCCGTGGAATCGAAGCGTTGTCATGTCGGGTGCCTGCTTGGGATGGCGTTGTCAATGGGATCGGGGATGAAGCTTGGAACATCATCCTTTTGCCATCGCCTGTTGCAGGACCGTGCGCTTTCGAGGAGCTTTCTGAACATCTTTCAACCTGTCGTTTCGTTGTTGTGGCCTTGTCCGCCCGCCGGGTTGTCGATGCATGAAAAAAAGACCCGCGGGCTCGCGGGTCTTTCGGACTGAAATTTGGGCAATACGCACCCGACCCGCTCTAAGAAGAGAGGGAGCGCCACCAGAGCGTGAGACGATGCACGCGTGCGGCGGAGGTCGGAATGAGAGTCTGCGTATTCATGATGAGTCAAGCATAGCGCGGCGGTCCATGTTCGTGCATCAGGTCGATGCCCTAAGGCAAATGCCGTAGAGGCGGGGCAGAAGACCGTCCGGAGGGCAACCGCATGCTTCAGACAAACGAGATTTTCACGCGTTTTCCCAAGGCCTTTGCATATCGCGTCAAGGTACGTCCGGAAGGGAGCTTCCCCCGCATAAGATTGCTTTCGTGTCGTGCAACGGCAGACTGCGTTGTTCCCATGCGGGCGGCCACGTCCGCCTGCGTAAGGCCGGCCGATGCGCGTGCCGCAATGATCTTGTCGAGCTCGGCAAATTCTGCGTTGGCTTGCCTCCATTCCTTTCGGAAGTCCGGATCTTCCAGGGATTCGTTCAACATGTCACGCCAGGTCTTGGTCGCCTTCATGAAACTTTTCGTTTTTGGCGCTGCCGGCTGCAGGGTCTGGTCCGGTGCTCGGCAAGTTCGATCGGCGACGCGCCGCAGGGGATGGCCCCGGATCTGACCGGTGGGCAAAAACCCTTCTTTGTGAACAATGTCACAGAAGGCCGCAGGGCGTCTTTCTAGACTGGGCATTGCCGTGACGGGCTTGGACCGGAAGCCCGTCTGTCTGAAGTTCGATCAAAGGAGGATCATCATGCAGCTCAATCGTCGTCAGTTCCTCGGCTCCGCCGCCGCTGCGGCCGCGCTCACCACGGCACCCGCCGCCATGGCCGCCGTTGTGCAGAAGAAGGTCGACGTCGTCATCGTGGGCGGCGGCTTGGCCGGCCTTGCCGCCGCGAACAAGCTCGTCAACATGGGCGTCAAGCCGATCGTGCTCGAAAAGCTTCCGTTCCTCGGCGGCGCGGGTCTCTTTCCCGAAGGGTCCCTGGGCGTAGGCACTAAGTACCAGAAGGAGCACGGCATCAAGACGACCGTGCAGGAAGTGCTCGACGCAGCGCTTCAGTATCATCACTTCCGCGCCGACCCGGCCGTGCTTCGCGTTCTCATTGAGGAGTCCGCGGGCACCATCGACGAAATCATCGACATG
>CABUOH010000285.1 GCA_902493085.1 uncultured Sutterella sp.
TGGCGTCGGTGATAGCCGTGTCGGTCGCGGCTTCGAGATCCTCGGGGGCGGCAACCCATTCGGCAGCCATGGCAGAGCCGGAGATCAGGGCGGCAACCGCGGCGGCCACAACCGTCTTCGTGCCCTTGGCCTGCACGGAGGACGTCACTTCATTGACGACCATCAAGGCACCGCGTGCCTTGTTGAACACAACCTTGAATGTCGAATTCATTTGTATTGATTCCTATCAAGAAAATATGAGAACGCAGGCATCTTTATGAAACCCGCGCACGTCGCAGTTTCTTGTATTTGGCGGCAGGGGGGGGTGAAAACCCTAATATAGGATGGATGTCGAATCTAAGAACGTAAGAAAAATGCATACGCAACAATGGGTTAAGAAATCAGTCATACTGATGCCGTTGAATGATCCGATAGTAAAGCTTGTGTTTTACTGCTGCAACAATCGTGTTCTGCGAACAACACGCATCACAGGCTTTTCCGAAATCGGCGGCAGGGATGATGTGCGTGATTCCGGATCACGCATGTTCCCGAAGGGGAATGCCGAAAACGTGCAGAAAAGAAGGAACACAACCCGACGGGTGTGAAAAAGCCCCGCATCCGGGCAGATGCGGGGCCTTGGTGAAGACGCTTTGCGGGTTTGGTCTCAGGCGCTTCGCTCAAGAGCATTCAGAGGCCGAGGCCGAAGACGAGCGCCGCAAGTACCTTTACGTCCGATCCGATGCCGATCTTTCTAGACCTGCTTCACGCGCGTGAAGTGAAGGACGTCGAAGGCGAGTCCATCGAGGACTTCAGGCTTGCGGTTGCGCTTGCCCGCCGTCGTGAGCGGCAGGCGATCAACCCAAGCGATGCGTCTCGGGGACTTCCAGCGCGCAAGGCGCGTTGCAAGCCCCTGAATGATGGCGTTGGCGGGCGGGTGCGCCGAGGCGTCGGACACAAGGAGCGCGGTCACGATCTGCCCCCACTTGTCGTCGGGCATCCCGAGGACGAGCGCTTCGCGAACGCCCGGGAGGGATTCGAGCGCGGATTCAACTTCGGCCGGGACGACCTTTTCGCCGCCCGTGATGATCATGTCGGAGGTGCGCCCGAGAATGCGGATCGAGCCGTCGGTCCCCCGTCTCAAACCATCCGTCGCGAACGGAGGCTGTGCGTCCCCAATAGCCGGCAAAGAGCATGGGGCCCCTGAGGGCAAGCAGGCCGTTTTGAGCCTTGAAGGACACGCCCTCGAGCGGGACTTCGCCGACGGGAACGGGCGACAGGCGCTGCTCAAAGGGGGAAAGAGCGGAAGTGCTGCCGGTCTCGGTCATGCCGTAGGTGGTCACGACGGGAATGCCGCGGCGGGCGGCTTCGGCGCGAAGGCGATCGGGAAACGGAGCGCCGCCGATCAAAAGGGCCCGAAGACAGGAGGGCGGGCGCCAGGCCGGATGCTTTTCAAGCACGTCGGCGAGCATGGCGGGGACGAGAGACGCGAACGTCACGCCGTCGCGCTCGAGCTTGGCGGGAAAGTCGGCGCCCGAAAACCCGGGAGCGAGCGCAATCGCGCATCCTGAGGCCAAGGCTCTCATGACGATTCCGAGGCCGCCCACGCGCGCAGGCGAGAGGGAAAGCTGAAAGACGTCGTCGGGCGTCATGCGAAGGGCCCGGACCATTGCCAAGGCACCCGCCGTCAGGGCGTCGCGGGTGAGAATCGCGGGCTTGGGCGCGCCGGTCGTGCCCGACGTGAAGACCACGAAGGCGCAGTTGTCGGGAAGAGGCTCGGCGATCGATTCGGCATGAGCGATGAGCGCCGAGCGTTCGGCGTTCGTGAGCTTGGGCGAGAGGAGGGCCGCGGGAATGCGGGCCTCCCAGTGCGCAAGGAGGTCGACGAGTCCGTCGAGGTCGGCCTTCGGCCGGGTACCGGACGCGCGAGGGTCTTCATGCGCTCGGCAATCTTTTGGGCGAGGGCTGCGCGATTGATGCGCACCTCACCGTCAATCACGGCCGTGCGCTCAGGTGCGGCGTGCGCCCATGCGAAGACGCTCATTGTGGTTCCAGTTTCAGTTCTGGTTCCTGTTTCGGTTGCGGAGCGCGCCTCCTCACGATTGAAGCCGAACGACACGAACGACATGACGGCCTCAGGGCAGACGCTGGAACTTGGAAAAGTCGGGGCGGCGCTTTTCGAGGAAGGCGTTCTTGCCTTCGCGGCCTTCGTCGGTCATGTAGTAGAGAAGCGTGGCGTTGCCCGCGAGCTCCTGCAGACCCGCCTGTCCGTCGCAGTCGGCGTTGAGGGCGGCCTTGAGGCAGCGAAGCGCGAGCGGAGAGTTGGCGAGCATCTCGCGGCACCACTGAACGGTTTCGGCTTCGAGCTTTTCAAGCGGCACAACGGTGTTGACGAGTCCCATGTCGAGGGCTTCGGCCGCGTTGTAGAAGCGGCAGAGGAACCAGATTTCGCGGGCCTTCTTTTGGCCTACGATGCGGGCCATGTAGGAGGCGCCCCAGCCGCCGTCGAAGGATCCGACGCGCGGGCCCGTCTGCCCGAACATGGCGTTTTCGGCTGCGATCGTGAGGTCGCACATCATGTGAAGGACGTGGCCGCCGCCCACGCACCAGCCCGCCACCATGGCGACGACGGGCTTCGGGCAGGTGCGGATCTCGCGCTGCAGGTCGAGGACGTTG
>CABUOH010000286.1 GCA_902493085.1 uncultured Sutterella sp.
CGTTCATTTCCAAAGGAAATGTCATGGACCTGGCCGTCGCCGTGATCATCGGCGCCGCATTCTCCAACATCGTCAATTCGCTCGTGAAGGACATCGTCAATCCGATCCTCGGCGTGCTCGTCGGCCGTCCCGACTTCACGAACCTCTTCGTGGTGCTTAAGCCCGTCGAAGGCTACAGCGGTCCCGAAACCTACGATGCCCTCGTCAAGGCCGGCGCAACGGTGTTCGGCTACGGCGCCTTCCTCACGGCCGTCGTGCAGTTTCTGCTCCTTGCCTTCGTGATCTTCTGGCTCATCAAGGTCGTCACGACGATCCGCAAGCGTCTCGAGGCCGAAGCCGCCAAGCTTCTCAAGGCCGAAGAGGACAAGAAGGCCGCCGAACCGGCCCCGGCCCCTGCGCCCACGCCTGAGGACATCGTGCTCCTGCGCGAAATCCGCGACCTCATGAAGGCCAACGCCGCCTCCGGCGCCGAGCTCAAGGCCGTCGTCGAAAAGCTGCAGCAGAAGTAAGCCCGCTCAAACGCAAAAAGCCGCACCGAAGTTCTTCCGGGTGCGGCTTTTTTGTTGGACGCCCGCTAACGGCGGCGGTGAAAGAGATTGCGCGTCTTTCTCAAGCCTTCAGGGCGCGGGCGAGACGGAAGAGCTGCGTGGCCGCAAGGCGCACGCCATGGCTTCGCCGAGCGTCATCGGGCGGGTCGTCACGGGCACCACGGCCGTGACGCCCTTTTCGTAGAGCGCCTCGAGGTTCGTCCCGGGCGCGATGCCGCCGGCGAGCACGACCACGGGGGTGCCGTTTGCGCGGGAAGCCACGGCGCTCACAAGCTTGCCACCCGCCGTCTGGTCATCCACCATGCCTTCGCCCGTCACGATGAGGTCCGCATCGGCGGCGAGTTCCGAAAACTTCATCAGATCGAGAAGCGCGTCGCTCCCCGAAAGGAGTTTGCCGTTCATGAAGGCGACGACGCCCGCCGCGCAGCCGCCCGCCGCACCCGCACAAGGCATGTCGGCGAGCTTCGGGCCCTTGCTGCGCTCGAAGATCGACGCGAGATGCTGCATCCCGGCCTCCATCGTCTCGATCATCTCGGGCGTGGCGCCCTTCTGGGGACCGAAGACCCTCGAGCAGCCGTTCGGGCCGCAAAGGGGATTCGTCACGTCGCAGAGCGCCTCGATCTTGAGACCGCTCTGGAGAAAGAACGGATTGAGCGCAATGTGGCGAATGGCGCCCAGGGAGGCGCCCGTCGGGATGAAGTGACGGCCGTTGGGCGCCGTAAAGCGCACGCCGAGCGCGGCGGCCATGCCGCAGCCCGCATCCGTCGTGCAGCTGCCGCCGAGCGTCAGCACGATGCGGCGGTGCCCCGCATTGAGCGCCTCGCCGATGAGCTGCCCCACGCCGAAGGTCGTCGTGTTGACCGCCGAAAAGCCGGGCAGCCGATGCTGCAGGCCGGCGGCCTCGGCCATCTCCACATAAGCCGTGTCGCCCGCGCTCAGGTAGCGCGCGCTCACGGGCTGGCCGCAGGGGCCGGTTACGCTGTGCACCACGAAGGCGCCGCCGAGCGCATTGCGGATGACGTCGAGCGTGCCTTCGCCGCCGTCGGCGGCCGGAATGGACGTCACCCGGGCGTCGGGCATGACGTCAAGCGCCGCCTTCTTCATGACGGCACAGAGACGGGCGGAGGAAAGGCTCCCCTTGAAGGAGTCGGGAATGAGGAGAATGTTCACAATCGGGTTCCGTAGCGAGAAGTCGGCCGGCGGCGCCGTCGTGCTCTATGCGTGCGTCCCGGCCTCATCCGCACGCATCGAACGGCGCGCGGGAAAAAGTCCCTACATCATATCGGTTTTACGTGCGGCTTGTCGGCCTCGTCGCCTCCGCGAAACATCTGTTCGCCTTTTTGCGACCTTCTCCGTTTCCCGATACCTTCCCGGTTCCCCGGCCTTACGCCGGGCGCCTTGCGTGCACCTCGTCCGCCACGCCGAAGCGGTAGTCGTCGAACACCTCCGCCGTCGACGGAAGCACCCACCTGCCCGAGGCATCCCGCTTCCCCGCCGTCAAAGACTTCGCCCGTCGTGGGCAGCACCCACGCGCCCGAATCGTCCTTCGAGGCCGCCTCGTGCAGACGCGCGCCGTTTGCGCCGAGCGTCCAGACGCGGGCGTTTCGCATCTGGGCGCAGAGGCACGTCTTTTCGGCAATGCCGTCTTCTGTCCGGTTCTCGGCCTGCGCTTCGCGCCAGGCCTTGAGATAGGCGCACTCGCCGCGGTCGAGCATGTAGCCGTAGGCCGCGCACTGGGGCTTGAGGGAGGCGTTGATCGCGGGACTCGACTTGAGCATCCGCATCGGATAGCCCGTGGGCGAAATGCCGTTCACTTCAATGTCCTCGGCCTTTGCATCGAAGTAGCGCTGCTTGACGGCCTCGGGAAGGCCCGACTCCTTCGTCACGGCAAAGCGCGTCGCCGCCTGAATGCCGTCCGCGCCGGCCTCGGTCATCATGCGCACGCCCTCCGTTCCCGTGAAGACGCCGCCCGCTGCGAGCACGGGAATGCGCAGGCCGTTCTCGCGCATCCAGCCCTTGACGTCGCGCACGATGTCGGCAAGCGAAAAGTTCGCCCAGTCCATGCCGAAGCCCAGATGGCCGCCCGCGAGCGGCCCCTC
>CABUOH010000287.1 GCA_902493085.1 uncultured Sutterella sp.
ACGAAGCCGCCGCCCTTGCGCGGGGCCTTGTAGATCTGGGCGAGCGTGGACTCGACGAAGCCCGACGCGGCGCCGATCGTGGCGATCACCCACATCCAGAAGACGGCGCCGGGGCCGCCCGTGGCGACCGCGATGGCGATGCCGGCGATGTTGCCCACGCCCACGCGGGAGGCGGTGGAAACGCAAAAGGCCTGGAAGGTCGAGATGTGCCCCTCGCGCGGCTTGGCGCCCGCGCCTTCGGTCATCAGGCGGAACATTTCCGGAATGCAGCGGATCTGCACGAAGCGCGTGCGGATCGTGAACCAGAGGCCGATGCCGATGAGCATCACGATGAGCACGTAGGACCAAAGATAATTGTTGATGACGCCGATGATGTCGTTGAGCCAGTTCATGTCTTTTTGTTTTTCCTTCTCGGTCTTTTGTTTCGCAAAGGCGCATCTCGAGAGCCGGGGAATCGTTCGATGCGCGTCCGGACCAAGCGGGGACGGGGTCCGGATTGGATTCAGCAGGTTTCGATTGTAACAAACGGTTGAGCCGTTCGGCACCTGCGGCCGCGCGCTTTCTTTGAACCGGGGCCGACCGCCTTCGGCTCGGCGCTAGGCTGACTTGACCAGACGCCGGCGTCCGCCGTGCCGCCCGCAGGTGACGACGCGCACGTCGCCCTGGCTTTCGGCACGCGCGCGGCGCACCTTCTTCGGGTCGCAGACGAGCGCGCCCGCAACTTCAAGGCGATCGCCCTCGCGAAGCTTGGCGTCGGGCTCGATGCGGCGCCCGAAAACCGCCAGGCCCGCGCCTGCGGGAAGCGGCTCGCCCGCGAGCGCCAGCACGGACTGCGCGCTTGCGCCCTCGGGCGCCTCAACGGTCTTTGCGGCCACGCCGCGCTCGCTCACGAACAACACTTCAACCTGCATGATCGCCCTCTTTCGGCAAAGCCTCCGCGGCAGGGGCCCGGGGGCTTCGACGCCGCGGAAAAAGCCTTACAATACTAGATTGCCGCGCAGTTTGCACAAACCGGACATCAGCCGCACGACGGCAAGTCAAGAATCAAAAAACGAAGACCGGAGGCACGCCGCCGCTGCCGCCGTCTTCAGACAGAGGCTTGCAGGCGCCCTTATGACTGTTGCGTTGACAACTGTTGCGTCGATGACCGTTGCGTTGATGACCGTTGCGTTGATGACTGTTGGGACTCTTTGACACGGCAATGTTCACGGCGAGGCCGGTTTCACTTTCGAACGCCGCCTTGAAGAAACGTTCAACATTCGGCCTCCTGCAGGACGGTCATCGGGACCGGCGTCAGCGGCAACAGCTGAACCCGGAGCCCGACAATCTTTTTACTGAACTAAAAAAGGAGTAAGCCGCGAATCCTCACCCGACCGAAGTCGGATGTTCCCTCGCGGCAATTCTATGGCACTCATTCAGAACAAGCGCGCCCGCCACGACTATGCGATCGAAGAAAAGTTCGAGGCCGGCATCGTGCTTCAGGGCTGGGAAGTCAAAAGCGTCCGCGCCTCCCGCGCCCAGATCAATCTCGCCCACATCTACGTGCGCGACGGCGAGCTTTTTCTCTGCAACGCACACATGACGCCTGCGGACCAAGCCTGCACGCACGTGACGCTCGAATCCAACCGCACGCGCAAGCTCCTGATGCACAGACGCGAAATCATGAAGCTCATCGGCAAGACGGAGCGCGCGGGCTATACGCTCGTTCCCCTTGACCTGCACTTCACCCGAGGCCGCGTCAAGGTGACGGTGGCGCTCGCCCGGGGCATGCGCGAATACGAAAAGCGTGCGGACCAGAGCAAGAAGGACTGGAAGCGCGAGCAGGAGCGTATCATGAAGAAGGACGCACACGGCCGACACGTTCTTGAATAGCGCTCCGCCGCAGGGGCCCCGCACCGCGCGAACATCGAACCATCACACCACCGGGACATCCATCCACATGCCCACGCTCGACTCACCGACGCTTGACACGGTTTTCTTCGACTACGACCGCAAGCCGCTTTCCCGGCATCCGATGACCTGCCTCGCCATCTACGGCAAGGGCGGCATCGGCAAGTCCACCACGGCGGCCAACGTGGCGCTCGCACTCGCGCAGGACGGCAGACGCGTGATGCTCATCGGCTGCGACCCGAAGGCGGACTCCACCTCGCTGCTTCGCTCGGGCGCAAAGGTCGAAACCGTGCTCTCGCTGCTTCGCACCCGGCACAAGTCCGAGCTCAAGCTCGACGAAATGGTGCACGAAGGCAGGGGCGGCGTTCTGTGCGTGGAGGCGGGAGGCCCCCGGCCTGGCGTCGGATGCGCGGGCCGCGGCATCATCGCCGCGTTCGAAGCACTCAAGGCGCAGGACGCCTTCAACATCCTTCGCCCCGACGTCGTGATCTTCGACGTGCTCGGCGACGTCGTCTGCGGCGGCTTCGCCATGCCCATCCGCGACGGCTGGGCGAGGAACGTCTTCATCATCACGTCGGGCGAAAACATGGCCATCCATGCGGCCGCCAACATCGCTACGGCGGTTGAAACCTTTGCCGAGCGCGGATACGCGCGCCTCGGCGGTCTCATTCTCAACGCGCGGGACGTTCCCCGCGAGGACGAAAAGGTCGAGGAGCTCGCCGCAGACCTCAAGACGACGATC
>CABUOH010000288.1 GCA_902493085.1 uncultured Sutterella sp.
GTGCCAGCAGGGTTTTTCGCTACCGTGAACTCCAAACTCGGGTCTTGGGCGCGTCGGCGGAAGCGCCGCAGGTGATCTTGCCGTTCGGGCCGCACTCGATGACGACGGTTTTGTCGAAACCGCCTTCCTGGACGATCTTGGACAACACCATGAAGTGGACGTCTTCGGCGGCCGCTTCACGGGCGAGGGCTTCGAGCCCTGCCGGACAGGAGAGCATCTCCTTGGCGATGCGTTCGTAATCGGGGAAGCACCAATAGGGGATGCGCAGAAAGTGTTGTCTGTAGCGCGGGAAGCGGATCTTGCGAAATTTACTACGTGCCGAGGGCATTTTAATGGTGCTCCTTATGAAGGTTGTGTGTGCGTTGTGTAACTAAAGGCGGTGCACGTTTGCTGCATCGCGAAACGAATGGTGACACAAGCAACATGAATTTACAAGGGCTTCAATAGACTATCTGAGCATTCCTTGATCAAATGCCAAGTCGTATTGGGTGAATTCCTTATTTGGTTCAATTTGTCGACATTTTGGCGTTCGCATATTTCACGTCCATTTAACTCCAAAACAACTGAAAACAGCGCGTTTCACCGCGTCTGTCGTGCATAAGCAATACACGTGCGCATTTCCGTGCCTCAGCCCTCATCGTTGCCCTCATCGCTGCGTTGACGGGACATGCCCGCTTCGCTCTCAAGGGCGAAAAAAAACCGCCCCAGGCAGAGCGGTCTTTGCGGGAGGCGGTGTTCGAATCGTCACCGCATGAATTCGTCGCAGGCGCTGCAGAGCGCCTCGATGTAGTCAAGGCGAGAAAGCGAATGCGACCAGCAGACGGGAACGCCGCGTTCGCCGTCAAGGCCGTAGACGAGGCCGGCGAGCCCGCCCGTGAGCGCGCCGATCGTGTCGGCATCGCCGCCGAGGTTGACGGCCCGAAGAACCGCATCGACGTAGTTGTCGGTATTGATGAGGCACCAGAGAGACGCCATGAAGACGTCGGAGACGAAGCCCGAATTCGGCACGGACACGCGCGAGAGGTGCGGCATGAGCTGGAGCTTCGGCAAGTAGTAGTCCGGCACTTCGACGAAGTGGTTTTCAATGAGGCCTTCGAGCGCCTCGGCGGGATTTCTGCCCTGCAAAAGCTCGTCGACGTAGCAGGCGTACATGCGGCAGACGCTCACGCTGATCTGATGGCTGTGCGTGAGAGTCCCCGCAGCGTCGACGATGTCGAGCCGGTCGGGCGTCTTGAGAAGCACGTAGGGGAGCATGCGCATGAGCGCTCCCGCCCCGTTGTCGAGCACGTCCCCGCCGCCGCAGATGTCGGCGGGCGTGCCGCCGCGAAAGCGCGAAACGGCCCTTGCCGTCGTGCGGCCCCAGCCGTAGGCCTTGCCGTCGGGGGTATAGGCCCCGTCGTGCAGCCACCGGCCGAACTTCGTCATGACGTCGTCGGCATCAAAGGCCTGCTTTTCCTTGAGGCTGTCGAGCTCCGCAAGAATCAGCGCCGTGTCGTCCGACCAGAACCCCAGAGGCTTTTCATTCCAGCCAAGCGGCTGCATGTCCTCACAAACGAAGGTGTCTCTTTCCTGACCTTCATAGGGAACGCCGAGCGCGTCACCGACGGTTGCGCCGATTACGGCCTGCAAAAGATGCGACATCCAGAACCTCCTGATCCCGGAACGACTTCATCCCAGGCGTACACAAGTTCTCCGATTGTAGCCCATCCGCGTTAACCCTGACGAATTCCGAGCGCAATTGCCATGCCGACCGCTGTCATCAAGCGACACATGGAGCGCAGACACAAATCGGCTCAAAAGTCAAGGGGTTGTTGCAAAGAAGCCAAAGAAACAACAGCGGCTCAGCCGTTTTCGAGCCTTGACTCACCCCTCAAAAACGGCTCAGCCGCTCGGTTTAAACCCTGCATTTGCTTTGCTCAATTCATCAAAACGCCTGAAAAACGCAAATATCATTCCCTTTCGGATCCTAATGAAGCTCAAATTCGGCCCTTCTAGGCAATTTCTCTCATAGATCTCACTCCCTAAGGAATTCATGCCGTAGCGAACTCAAAAAAAGGGGCCTAAGGTTCGTCCTGCCGGTGCTTTTGCCGGTGTTTTCAACCTTTTTCTGGAGATTCCCATGAAAAACAAGATCAGCAGCGCCGCGGCCCGCGTCGGCGCTCTCAAGACGAAGCTCATCATCGCCTCCCTCCTCCTTCACGCACAGATCGCCTCCGCCGGCGACGTTCAGGCCTTCGACGACCTCTACACGCAGCTCACCGGCTGGGCCCAGGGCTCCCTCGGAAAATCGATTGCCATCATCTTCCTCCTCGTCGGTCTCCTCTTCGGCCTGGCCAAGGGCTCGCTTTACGCCGCAGTCGTTTCCATCGCCTGCGGACTCGCGCTGATGATCGCGCCGTCCGTGATCGACTCGATCTTCACGGCGTAAATGTCGGCACCCGAAGGGGTGCGCGTTCCGGCCGGGCTCGACGATCCTCCGCGCTTTCTGCTTTTCGATGCGGATCTCGTCGCCGTGGCGCTCATCGCGACCTATCTCGGCGCAATGTTCAACCACATCGGGCTCGGCTCACTTCTGGGCGCGGTCTCGGCCTACGCCTGGCCCAAGGTCCTCGGCCTTCACGGAC
>CABUOH010000289.1 GCA_902493085.1 uncultured Sutterella sp.
GCGAGCGCGCCAAGATCTCGCTCTTCTCCAACGTGCCGATGGACTGCGTGATCAGCGTCGCCGACGCCTCCACGATCTACGAAGTGCCGCTCATGCTCCACGCCCAGCATCTTGACGACCTCGTCTGCAAGAAGCTCGGCCTCGAGACGAAGCCCGCCGACCTCTCCGCCTGGGAGGACATCGTCCGCCGCATCAAGAACCCGAAGCGCGAAGTCACGGTCGCCATGGTCGGCAAGTACGTCGACTACGCCGACAGCTACAAGTCCCTCAACGAAGCGCTCATCCACGCCGGCATCCGCACCGAGAGCCGCGTCAAGATCCGCTACGTCGACGCCGGCCAGATTGAAGAGGAAGGCGCCGAAAAGATTCTTCAGGACGTCGATGCGATCCTCGTTCCGGGCGGCTTCGGCAAGCGCGGCACGGAAGGCATGATCAAGGCGATTGAATTCGCCCGCGAAAACAAGATTCCGTTCCTCGGCATCTGCCTCGGCATGCAGATGGCCGTCATCGAGTTCGCCCGCCACGTCTGCGGCCTCGGCGGCGCCAATTCCACCGAACTTGATCCCGACACCGCACATCCGGTCGTCGCGCTCATCACCGAGTGGAAGGACCGCACGGGCAGCGTCCAGAAGCGCGACGAGTCGTCCGATCTCGGCGGCACGATGCGCCTCGGCCGTCAGGAAGTGCCGGTTGAAAAGGGCACGCTGGCTCACAAGATCTACGGCGACGTCGTGGCCGAACGCCACCGCCACCGCTATGAAGTGAACAACGCCTATGTGGCCCAGTTCGAGGAAAAGGGCATGGTCATCTCCGCCAAGACCCCGACGGAACACCTCCCGGAAATGATGGAGCTTCCGAATCATCCCTTCTTCTTCGCCGTCCAGTTCCATCCGGAATTCACGTCGAGCCCGCGCTTCGGCCATCCGCTCTTCAAGGCCTACATCGAGGCTGCGATCGCGCACGCCGACCAGAAGGCACAGGCCTAAGCCGGACTGATCCGACCTAGACGCAAGGCAGCTCAACGGGCTCTGCAGTTCGTGGAGCTGCCTTTTTTGTTTCGGGGCGCCGTCGCGTCCGGGCGAAGGGTCCGGGGCGCCGCCCTCACATGAGAGGACAACACACATGAAGCTCTGCGGCTTTGACATCGGGCTTGACCGCCCGTTCTTCCTGATCGCCGGTCCCTGCGTGCTCGAGGGCGAGCAGATGGCCGTCGACATTGCCTCCGCCATGAAGGAGTTGACGGACGAGCTCGGCATCCCGTACCTCTTCAAGGCAAGCTACGACAAGGCCAACCGCACGTCCGCCCATTCCTTCCGGGGTCCAGGCATGGATGAGGGGCTGCGCATCCTCGCCGCCGTTCGCGAGAAGGTCGGCGTGCCCGTTCTCACCGACGTGCACACCGAGGCCGAAGTGCCCGTTGCGGCCTCCGTCGTCGACATGCTTCAGACGCCCGCCTTCCTCTGCCGTCAGACGGACTTCATCCGCGCATGCGCCGTTTCCGGCAAGCCCGTCAACATCAAGAAGGGGCAGTTTCTTGCGCCCGGCGACATGCTCAACGTGGTCGAAAAGGCCCGTGAGGCCGCCTCGGCCGCCGGCCTTGATCCGGACGTCTTTACGGTCTGCGAGCGGGGCGCCTCGTTCGGATACGGCAATCTCGTCTCCGACATGCGCAGCCTGGCGATCATGCGCGCAACGCAGGCGCCCGTGGTCTTTGACGCCACGCACTCCGTGCAGCTTCCGGGCGGCAACGGCACGTGTTCGGGCGGCCAGCGCCAGTTTGTTCCCGTGCTTGCCCGCGCGGCGGTCGCCGCCGGCATCTCGGGGCTCTTCATGGAAACCCACCCGACCCCCGCTTCCGCCAAGAGCGACGGTCCGAACCTCGTGCCGCTCGGCCGCATGCGCGAGCTTCTCGAGAGCCTCGTGGAGATCGATCGCCTCGTGAAGGCGCGCCCCTTCCTTGAAGACACGATCAACGGGTAAAATATTTCGATATGCCCGCGATCCGCACGCAACGTCGCCGAACCGCGGGAATCTTTTTCCTTGACATCCCTTTTTCATCCAAACGAAAGGACACAAGATGAGCGCAATTATTGATGTGATCGGCCGTGAAGTTCTCGACAGCCGCGGCAACCCGACCGTTGAGGCCGAAGTCTGGCTTGAGAGCGGCGCCATGGGCCGCGCTGCCGTGCCGTCCGGCGCCTCCACGGGCGTGCGCGAGGCGCTCGAGCTTCGCGACAAGGATCCGAAGCGCTATTGCGGCAAGGGCGTTCTGACCGCCGTTGCCAATGTCTCCGGCGAAATCGCCGACGCCCTCATGGGGCTTGAGGCTTCCGACCAGGCCTACATCGACCGCACGATGATCGCGCTTGACGGCACTGAAAACAAGGGCCGCCTCGGCGCCAACGCCATTCTCGCCGTTTCCATGGCCGTGGCCCGCGCCGCCGCCGAAGAGGCCGGCATGCCGCTCTACCGCTATTTCGGCGGCATGGGCGCTCTGCAGATGCCCGTCCCGATGATGAACGTCATCAACGGCGGCGCGCACGCCAACAACAACCTCGACCTGCAGGAATTCATGATCATTCCGGTGGGCGCTCCGTCCTTCCGTGAAGCCCTGCGCTAC
>CABUOH010000290.1 GCA_902493085.1 uncultured Sutterella sp.
CACCTGCCGCGATGAGCGTGAGCGAGAGGCTCATCACCTTGCGATGGTTGTTGCGAGCAAGGAGCACGATCATGGCGACGATGACGGCGGCGGCGAGCGCCGCAAACGCCCACCGCTGCCAGCCGCCCGCGTCGGCCAGAAACGAGAAGGCGGCGCCGGTGTTGTGCGCCAGAACCAAATTGAATCCGGTGCACACCGGCAGGATCTCGCCTAGCGAGAAGTTCTGCTCAAACCAGATCTTCGTCGCCTGATCCAGACCGAGGACGATGAGTCCGAGGCCGAGCCAGGCGGCGAATTTCGCGAGCGTCGGGCGGGCGTTGGCGTCCGTCATGCGTGCTTTACCTCAGTGCGTTGCATCAGGCGAAGAGGCGCTTTTCGCCGGCGCCGAAGAGGTTGCCCGCGCAGCGCGGGCAGAGCGTCGGGTGCTCGGCCACACTGCCGACGCCCGGCACGTAGTGCCAGCAGCGCTCGCACTTCGCGTCCTTGGAGGCCTCGACGGCGAGATGCGTTTCGTCGTCGGCGGACTTCACGAGTTCGACGGCGGAGACGATCATCACGAAGCGGAGCTCGTCGCCGAGGGACGCCAGGGCGTCGTAGACGCCGGGAGCGGCCTCGATGCGGGCAACAGCCTGAAGCGAAGAGCCGACGAGGCCTTCGCCGCGAAGCTCCTCGATCTTCTTCTGAAGCTCGGCGCGGACCGTGCGCACGGCATCCCACTTGGCGAGCAGGGCTTCGGCGCCGGCCACTTCGGGCAGCGGCTCGAAGCGTTCCGTGAAGATCGTTTCGCTTTCGTTGGGCGAGAAGACCTTGAAGGCTTCTTCGGCCGTGAAGGAGAGGATCGGGGCCATCAGGCGAAGAAGCGTCTTCGTGATGTACCAGAGAGCGGTCTGCGCGGAGCGCCGTGCGGCGGAGTCGGGCGCCGTCGTGTAGAGGCGGTCCTTGAGCACGTCGAGGTAGAAGCTGCCGAGGTCGGCGGACGCAAAGGTCTGGAGCATCGCAACCACGTTGTGGAAGCGGAACGAACCGTATTCGACGAGAACGTCCTTCTGGAACTTTTCCGTGTAGGCAAGGGCCCAGCGGTCAAGCTCGAGGAGGTTTTCCACCGGCACGAGATCCTTCGAGGCGTCGAAGTCGGACGTGTTGGCAAGCAGGAAGCGCAGCGTGTTGCGAACGCGGCGGTAGCTTTCGACCACGCGCTTGAGAATCGTCTGCCCGAGGCGCAGCTCGCCCGAATAGTCGGTCGAGGCGACCCAGAGGCGAAGGATTTCGGCGCCGAACTTTTCGCTCACTTCCTGCGGACGGACGATGTTGCCCTTGGACTTGGACATCTTTTCGCCCTTTTCGTCCACGACGAAGCCGTGGGTGAGCAGCATCTTGTACGGGGCGCGGCCGTCGATCATCGTGCCCGTGAGGAGCGAGGAGTGGAACCAGCCGCGATGCTGGTCGGAGCCCTCGAGGTAGAGGTCGGCCGGCCAGGCGAGTTCGTCGGCATGGCTGCCGCGCATCACGGTGTAGTGCGTGACGCCCGAGTCGAACCACACGTCGAGAATGTCCGTGGAGCGCACGTAGTCGGCGGCTTCGGCGGCCGGGAGGAAGTCCTCCGGCTTGGCCGTGGCCCAGGATTCGATGCCCTTTTCCTCGACCATCTTCGCCACTTCTTCCATGATCTCAAGGGTGCGCGGGTGCAGCTCGCCCGTTGCCTTGTGCATGAAGAAGGGCAGCGGCACGCCCCAGTTGCGCTGGCGGGAAATGCACCAGTCGGGACGGTTTTCGATCATCGAGTAGAGACGGTTGATGCCCCAGGCCGGGAAGAACTTCGTGGCCTTCACGCATTCAAGAGCGGCTTCGCGCAGAGACTTTTCGCTCGCCTGCGCGCCAAGCACGCCGCGCGTGTCGGCGTTCGGAGCGTCCATGCGGACGAACCACTGGTTCGTGGCGCGATAGATGAGCGGCGTCTTGTGGCGCCAGCAGTGCATGTAGCTGTGCACGATCGAGCCGTGGGAGAGGAGGTTCCCCGCAACGGCGATCGTTTCGCAGATCTTGTCGGCCGCGGCCCAGATGTTGAGGCCGCCGAAGAGCGGCAGCGATTCTGCGTAGGTCCCGTCGCCCATCACCGGGGTGAGGACCTGGTCGTTCGTCATGCCGTGCTTCTTGCAGGAGATGAAGTCGTCCACGCCGTAGGCGGGCGAGGAGTGCACGATGCCCGTGCCGGCCGTCGCGTCGACGTAGTCGGCAAGATAGACGGGCGAGAAGCGGCGGTAGCCTTCATGGACGTGCCAGAGCGGATGGCGGAAGCGCACGAGCTCGAACTTGTCGCCCATGGCGGTTGCGATCCGCTCGCCCTTCATGCCGAAGCGCTCAAGCGCGGCTTCGGCAAGGCCGGTGCCGAGAATGAGGAGCCGTTCGCCGACGTCGTAGAGCCCGTATTCGAGCTCGGGATTCATGTTGAGCGCCTGGTTGGCGGGAATCGTCCAGGGCGTCGTCGTCCAGATCACGTTGAAGCAGGGCTTTTCGAGCTTGCAGCCGAAGATGCCCTCGACGCGCGCGCGGTCTTCGTCTTCAAGCTCGAAGGCGACGTCGATCGTGTGGCTCTTCTTGTCCTTGTACTCGACTTCG
>CABUOH010000291.1 GCA_902493085.1 uncultured Sutterella sp.
CGCGCCGGCGCGCTTCATCAGCGTATCGGCGCCGAGCTGGTTGGCGGCGCGCATTTCCAGATTCTGCAGTTCGTCTGCGGTGAGAATGGTAAGGCTCATGATCGGGTTCCTTGGGTCCTGAAAGGAAAATGTGCGGGTTATTGTACTCGCACATTATTGATGTTGACGAATGGCCGCGGCGCCCGCACGCGGCACAGGAGGCTTCTCAAAGGCCGCCTTATCCAACGGGCCGTAAAACCTCTCCATTCATGGGGAGGATATAAGGCCCCAATGGGCATTTGGTTGAAAAACACGCATTCCTGAAGGAAGTGTGCCATGATGTTCGTATGAAGATCACCTGCGCCTTTCAATACGAACTCTACGTTGACGAGACCCGACGTGCGGCCTTGAGCCGAAACGCCGGTTGCCGCAGGTTTGTCTTCAACAAGGCGTTGGGGATCCAAAACGAGCGCAAGTCTAAAGGTGAAAAGCTTCTCACCTACAAGGAGCTCGCCCACGAGTTGGTGCTCTGGAAAAAACAACCCGAGACCGCCTTCCTTCGAGAGGCCATGGCCCAACCGCTCCAGCAAGCCCTGCTCGATCTCGATCGCGCCATCAGCGACAGCTTCCGTCCCAAGAGCGATCCGGCACACAAAGGATGGCCGAAGTTCAAGGCGAAAGATATCGGAGACGGCTTTCGGGTTCCGCAGTTTGCTCCAGAACACATCGACGATGCCAACGGGCGAGTCAAGCTCCCGAAGATCGGCTGGATTCGATACCGTAGAACGCGTGCCATCGCGTTTGAGTGTGCGAACGGGACGCTCGTTCCCGGTGTCGTGAAACAGATTCACGTCAAGAAGGACTGCGGCCGCTGGTTCGTGATCTTCACGGTTGAGTTCGAAGTCCAGGCCCCCGACATGAAGGCGCTCGATGTCGGAATCGACGTCGGCGTCGTGCATGCCGTCGCGACGAGCGACGGACGATTCTACGATCTCGACACGGCGAAGATTCGCTCGATCGAGAAACGCATTGCGGGCTTGAAACGCAAGCTTTCGCTCAACCAGGAGTCGCGAAAGAAACTCGCGAAGTTGGGACTGGCGGAGCCTTTTGACAAGAAGCAGCCGAGTTGCAAGCGGCGTCGGCTCAAGGAGAAGCTTCAAAAGTTATATCGAAAGATTCGTTGCATTCGACAGGATTTCAACAGGAAGACGGCGCATGCGCTCGCGCAGGAGTACGGCTGCGTGTACGTCGAGGACCTGAAGGTGAAGAACATGACGGCGTCCGCCAAGGGCACCGTTGCGAATCCCGGCAAGAATGTGAAGCAGAAAAGCGGGCTCAACCGCGCCATCCTGCGCACGGGGTTCTACAGTCTTCGCCAAACAATCGAATGGCAACTTCTGAAAGTGGGTGGTGTGATGATTCCCGTCGATCCGAGAGGGACGAGCATCACCTGCCCGCACTGTCAGAGCAGGGACAAACGCAACCGCCCGACGCAGGCGATTTTCAAGTGCGTCAACGAAAGTTGCGGCTTCGAAGCGAATGCCGACGTGGTGGGCGCCCTGAACGTGTTGAGGAAGGGCCGGACAGGCCCGAGTGCACACAACAAAAAGCACATCGCCCATGTAGTGAGTGTTGGGGAGCAAGGCTTTCGGCCTAAGGACTCGATGCCATCAATGGGAACCGCCCTTGAACCACGAGACCGCGTGGTCCAAGGAATCCCCGCCCTTTAGGACGGGGAGGAAGTCAACTCGGTGAGCAATCGTACATTTTGCTCAACGTGGTGCTTGTAGATTCGGCTGAAAAGCAAAACCTGCTTTTCAGCGTGCCAACATCGAATGAGATCTCGGGCAGGATGAGCAGATTAACTTCCCGAGGCTTTAGTGTGAACGTCGATCAAACCATCAACGCGGTCTACAACGTAGTCATCTCGCCGGTGACGCTATCGTGCTGGCTATATCGCCATCTTCCGTTCAAGAAAAAGAAGACGGTCGAGATCATTGACGATGCGTGTCCGTTCAGCGAAATTCCGACCGAGGCAGAGACGGACAAGATCGACGCAACGTGGCCGCCCGCGCCGCACCCGGTGGAGGCGTTGTCGGTTCACGATCTGTTTCGGGCCAATGGCAAGCTCATCCGGGACCTCTGCTACGCCACGACGCTTTCCGAAGAGGAATCCGAGAAGTTCCTTCTGCCGGTCATCACGAATCTCGCACGCATCGTGCACCTGACGCCGGCTTCCGAGTATGACCATCACCAAGGTTACGGCGGCCTGTTCACGCACAGCCTCGAAGTGGCTTATTACGCGGCTAACGATGCGAAGACCACGATCTTCGACCGTTCTGCTTCGCCTAAAGATCTTTACATGAATAAGCGGCGTTGGATCCTGACGGCTGTTTTGGCAGCGCTTGCGCACGACATCGGCAAGCCATTCACCGACATGGAAATCACGGCCCCGAATGGACAGCACTGGGTGCAGGATGAGCCGATTGTCGACTGGCTTCGCAAGAACGGGATCAAGAGCTACTACATCAGTTTCCGACCGGGAAGAGAGCACAACGCCCACAAGTCCGCCTCGCTGGCCAACAGCGGGATGTTGATTCCGAAGGAGACGTTCACGTTCCTCGGCCTGACCG
>CABUOH010000292.1 GCA_902493085.1 uncultured Sutterella sp.
ACGGCGTTGAGCGGAGCGCCGCCCGCCATGGCGAGCGCGGCTTCCGGATCGGTCTTGAGACGCTTCTTCGTCGAAAGCCAGGCGAGCGCCTCTTCTCTGGACGGGACGCCCACGCGCAGCAGGCGCGAGCGCGAGCGGATCGTCGGGAGCACGGCGTCGATGTCGTCGGCGGCAAGAACAAACACGCATCCTTCGGGCGGCTCCTCCATCGACTTGAGAAGCGAGGCGGCAGCTTCGGCGCGCACCATGTCGGCCGGATAGACGAGCACGCAGCGCCGTCCGCCGCGGCTCGGGGCCATCGTGAGAAAGTCCGAGAGGGCACGGAACTGGTGAATGCGCACTTCGCGCGAGAGTTTTTTCGAGCTCGAAGGCGTCTCGGGCGGCGTGTAGGGAAGGTCCAGCGCATTGGCCAGAAATTCGCTCACCACGATGCGGCAGTCGGGGTGACTGCCCGCATGCATCATGCGGCAGCCCGGACACTTGCCGCACGGAGAGCCGTCGGCCTTGGGGCTTTCGCAAAGAAGGCGTTCGGCAAACCAGCGGGCGAGCTCGAACGTGCCCACGCCCGACATGCCGTAAATGAGGATGGCGTTGGGGAGCTTTTCGCGCATCGCGTCGAGCCGCGCGGCGGCCTCCTCGAGCCAAGGGTACTGCGTCAGAGCCATTTTGCAAACTCCTTTTCAAGGGCGGCCGCGATCGTTTCGGGCGCCTCTTGGGCATCGACCGTGACGAAGCGGCCCGGGTCGCGAACGGCGCGTTCAAGATAGGCGTTGCGAACGCGCCCGAAGAAGTCCGCGCTCTCGCGCTCGAACCGGTCGCCTTCGCCCGCGCGGATCGTGCGCCGCCGCGCGGCGACTTCCGGCGGCAGATCAAAGAGCACCGTCACGTCGGGGGCAAAGCCCGCGAGCGTCCAAGCCTCGAGCGCCTCGACTTCCTCTCCCCTCATGCCCTTGCCGCCCGTCTGATAGGCATAGGTGGCGTCGGTAAAACGGTCGGAGAGAACCCAGGCGCCGCGCTCAAGCGCGGGCTTGATGACTTTTTCGACATGTTCGGCCCGAGCCGCGAAAAAGAGCAGCGTCTCGGTGCGCGGTCATCTCGTCGGCAAGCAGAAGGCCGCGGATCTTTTCGCCGAGCGGCGTTCCGCCCGGCTCGCGCGTGCGCACGACCTCGTGGCCCGCAGCCCTGATGAGGCGCTCGAGCCCGTCGATCTGCGTGGTCTTGCCCGCTCCGTCTATGCCTTCAAAGGAAATAAAGCGTCCTCTCGCCATTTTGAAAAACTCCGATCCGAAACACCTTGGGTCGCACACGTCGGCCCACCCCGGCATTGTAGCGGATCAAGACGCCGGTCCACGCCGGAAGTCGCACGCCGCAAGTCAGGCTCTCTTCGAACCCGCCGAGAAGCGCCGATCCGAAATGCGCCGTCAAGAAGCTCGTCCTGCGGTCCAGTCCCGGCGCCCGCCCGCGGTACAATGAACCGCTCGATTCCTCCGAAAGACCGCCGGTCTTTCCGGATCCGCATGACCAACCCCAGGACTTCCCGTCGTGACGCAAGAAGAGAAGAACACCGAAGCCGCCGCCCCCGAAGCTCAAAACGCCGCCCAAAAAGACGCACCGGAGGAAGCGCCTCAAGAGGGCGCGCCTGCGGATAAGCCCGCCGAAGCCGAAACGCCGTCAGCCAGGCCCCGCCGTCGCCGCCGTCCGCTCACGATCGCCGCAGGCAGCGCGCTCATCGTGCTCTGCGCCGCCATGGGGCTTCGCTGGGAGGCCGACCAGCGCGTTTTCGAGCGGCCGGTGGCCTCCGCAACGCCCGACGCCGCCGTGCGCATCACGATCGAGTCCGGCGACTCCGCCCGACGCGTCATGGAGCGGCTTCGCGAAGCGGGGCTCGACGTGAAGGACTTCGACATGCGCCTTGCCGCCCGCCTCGTGAAGGACAACAAGCTTTCGAGCATTCACACGGGCACCTACGAATTCAAGCCCGGGCTCACGCCCGCGGGCATTCTCGAGACGCTCGCCAAGGGGCCCCTCGTCGACCAGTCGCTGCGCATTCCCGACGGCGCGCCCGTTTGGGAAGTGCTCGCCATCTTCAGGAATGCGACCGCGCTCAAGCAGACGGCCGCGTCCATGCCTGAAGAAGACCTGCTGCGCGCCCTCGGCATCGACTCGGGTTCGCTCGAAGGATGGTTCGCGCCCGACACCTATCACTACACGTCGGGGAGCGCCGACCTTGCCGTCATGAAGCAGGCCGTCGCCAAGCAGAAGGCCCTTCTGGCCAAGGCCTGGGAGTCCCGCTCCGAGGCCGCTAAGGTGAAGACGCCCTATGAGGCGCTCACGCTCGCCTCCATCATCGAGAAGGAGACGGGCCTTGCCACTGATCGCCACCTCGTGAGCTCGGTCTTCAACAACCGCCTGAGCATCGGCATGCCGCTGCAGACCGACCCGACCGTCATCTACGGCCTCGGCGAGAAGTTCAGCGGCAACATCACCCGCAAGGATCTGCAGACGCCGACCCCTTACAATACGTACGTCATTCCGGCGCTTCCGCCCACGCCGATCGCCGCGCCCACCTGGGCGTCGATCGAGGCTGCGGTCA
>CABUOH010000293.1 GCA_902493085.1 uncultured Sutterella sp.
CTACAGCGACATCGAGTTCGCCAACACGATGATCCTCTGGGGCAACAACATGGCCGAGGCCCATCCCGTCCTCTGGTCGCGCGTCGCCAACCGCAAGCTCACCGCACCGAAGACGAAGATCATCAACCTGACGGCCTACCGCAACATGTCGTCGGATCTTGCCGACGAGACGATCATCTTCAAGCCCAACGGCGACCTCGCCATCGCAAACTACCTGATCCGCGAGATCATCAGGCGCGGCGCCGTCGACCGCGAGTTCGTGGAGAAGCACACCATCTTCACGGCCGGCGTCACCGACATCGGCTACGGCCTTCGCAACACCGACAAGTACGCCTATCCTGCCGAGCGCGACATTCTTGAAAAGCAAAAGCGCATCCGCCTGAGCCAGGCCGAAGCCACCGCCATGGGGCTCAAGGCCGGAACCGAGATCGAGCAGAAGAATTCGGGCGGTTCCGCCGGCGCGCACTGGCAGATCGAGTTCGATGAATTCCGAAAGGCGGTCGAACCCTACACGCTCGACTTCGTCGCGCCGCTCGTCAAGGGTGACGACGACGAGACGCTCGAAAGCTTCAAGGCACGCCTGCAGCGCCTCGCCGATCTCGTCTGCGACCGCAACCGGAACCTGATGAGCTTCTGGTGCATGGGCTTCAACCAACATCAGCGCGGCGTCTGGGTGAACGAACTCGTCTACTCGATCCATCTGCTCATGGGCAAGCACGCCAAGCCCGGCAACGGCGCCTTCTCCCTCACGGGCCAGCCCTCCGCCTGCGGCTCCGCCCGCGAAGTGGGCACCTTCTGCCACCGTCTGCCCTCCGACATGCTCGTCGCCAACGGCGAGCACCGCAAGAAGACCGAAGGCATCTGGAACCTGCCCGCGGGCACGCTCAATCCCAAGGTCGGCTTCTCGGTCATGGAAATCATGCGCGGACTCGAGGACGGCTCCGTCAACTTCATGTGGACCCAGGTCGTCAACATCCTGCAGTCGACGCCCAACAACACGCACTGGGTGCGTGCCGCACGCGACCCCAAGAACTTCGTCGTCGTCTCCGACGTCTACCCGACCTACTCCGCCCGTGCGGCCGACCTCATTCTGCCCGCCGCCATGCACTTTGAAAAGTGGGGCCTCTACGGCAATGCCGAACGCCGCACCCAAGGCTGGCACCAGCTCGTCAAGGCGCCCGGCGACGCAAAGACCGACATCTGGATGATGATGGAATTCGCGCGCCGCTTCACGGTCGACGAGCTCTACCGCGCGCAGCCCCTCAAGGGCGTGCCGGGCGATGCGCTCCCCGACGTCCGCGAGGCCGCCGCAGCCATGGGCCACAAGGGCGACGCCACTCTCTTCGACGTCCTCTTCGCGCCCTCTGAAGCCCGCCAAGCCCCCTGGCCCGATCCCCTCTACAAGACGGAGCTCAACGCCACGGGCGAAGCCCTCGGCCTTGCATACTTCCCGGAAAAGGCCCTCTTCAGCGAATACCGCAACTTCACGCTCGGCAACGGCCACGACTTGGCCGACTTCGACACCTACATGCGCGAGGACGTGCGCGGCCTGCTCTGGCCGGTCGTCAACGGCCGCGAAACGCTCTACCGCTTCAACGTCGAGCACGATCCGTACGCCAAGCCCGACAACCTCTTCTACGGCAAGCTCATGAAGCCCGTCGGCAAGGGCACGCGTCATGCGATCACGGACAAGAAGGCCGTTGCGCACCCGGGCACCGCCAAGATCTTCTTCCGCCCGTACATGGACCCGGTCGAAGTCCCCGACGCCAACTATGACCTGTGGCTCTGCACGGGCCGCATCCTCGAGCACTGGCACACGGGTTCGATGACCCGCCGCGTCCCCGAGCTTGACCGTGCGGCTCCGCGCGCCGTGCTCTACATGAACCCAGGCGACGCCGAACGACGCGGCATCCGCAGAGGCGACTCGGCCCTCGTCACGAGCCGTCACGGCCAATGCAAGGCCGTCGTTGAAACCAAGGTGCGCAACCTCATGCCGCGCGGCATGACCTGGCTCGCCTTCTTCGACGATCAGGTGCAGTGCAACGCCGTCGTCATCGACGCCATGGACCCGATCTCTCTTGAACCCGACTTCAAGAAGACCGCCGTCAAGGTCGTCAAGGACGCGTAATCGGAGCGCACCATGACGGGAAGCGTCAAGACCACCCGCCGCGAACTCCTCACGAAGGCCTGCGAGCTCTCAGCGGCGGCCTTCGTGACGGCCTTCGCCTGGGGCTCGATCAGCCTTCGCGACGCCAACGCGCACTGGGTGCCCCGGCCGCCTGGCGCTGCCGAAGGCCGTGACTTTCTTGCGCTCTGCTCGCGCTGCGGCCAGTGCGTGACGTCCTGTCCGTACGACACGCTCAGGCTCGCCGGCCCCTTCGATCCGGCCCCCGGAGGCACGCCGTTCTTCCGGCCCGAGGACATTCCCTGCTACATGTGCAGGGACATTCCCTGCGTGAAGGCTTGTCCGACGGGGGCGCTCTCGCCGTCGCTCGACAACATCAGCGACGCCCGCATGGGCGTGGCCGTCGTCGACCCGGCCTCGTGCCTCTCGCACCAGGGACTTCGCTGCGAGGTGTGCTACCGCGCCTGC
>CABUOH010000294.1 GCA_902493085.1 uncultured Sutterella sp.
TCCGGCAAGGCTTAACGCTTGGCGCGCTCCTTCTCGATGAGAAGCTGCTCGCGCATTTCACGAAGCCGTGCGTCAAGCTGACTCATGGTGTAGAAGTCACCGTCAGCAGCCTTCTGTCCGAGCGTCAGCTGGTAGACGGCTGCCTCGGTTGAGCCCATGAGTGAGTACATTTCGCCCGTATGCAGGTACTGCAGGCTCTTTTGACCTAGCTTTTCATAGGAGCGGGCGAGGAGTGCATGGTAGTTGGAGTTTTGCTGACTGATCGCGGTGTTGCTGCGAAGAAAACTGATGAGCTTCTGGTGCTCATTCTGGCTGTACAGCAAGTCGACGTAGTTTTCAGCAATCATCGTGGATAGCGGAAAGCGTTCGACGGCTAGGCGTGCGTCTTCAACGGCCTTTTTTTTGTCGCGGACGCTGCGGGCGGCGTCATATTCGGTGCGCGTGAGGTTCCGAACGAGTATGGCGCTTGTTCCGGCCTTCATGGCGAGCTTGGCTTCGGTGAGCGCTTCATCTGGGTTGTGCAGCATCTGGGCTGCAACGGAGAGACCGTAGTGAATCACGGCTGCGTTGATGCCCGTTGCGGTCTTGAGACGACGCTGAAATTCTTTTTGGATCTTGTACCAACCGTCGTGACGCGTTTCCTGCAACACTTCGAGCCGGACTTGAATCAACTTGAAGTCGAGACTGTCGCGATGAATGCGCGGCGGCATGCTTCGGGTGCGGTTTTCCATGTCGGCCATTCTCTCGACGGTGAGCGGATGGGTGGACAGATAGGCGGGCGCCGCAGACTCGTAAAAGCGATTGCTTGAATGGAGACGTTCAAAGAAGCTTTCCATGCCTTTGGGATCAAACCCGGCGTTGTAGAGAGTCTGCAGGCCGACGCGGTCTGCTTCTCGTTCTGCACCTCTGGAATAATTGAGCTGAGATTGAATCATGGCAGCCTGAGAGCCCATGGCCACGGCCGCTGCGGCGTGCCCGCCGGAATTCCCGCCGGCGCGGGCGGCAAGAATGGCGAGGAGTACGGAACCGATCGTGAGGGCCAGATTGCTCTTCTGGGCCTCAATCATGCGGGCGATGTGGCGCTGGGAGACGTGGCCGATTTCGTGCCCCATTACGCCTGCGAGCTCGCTTTCGTTTTGAGCATTGATGATGGTGCCCGTGTGTACGGCGATGTATCCGCCGGGCAGTGCAAAGGCGTTGAGCGTTGCGTCTCGAATTGGAAAAAAGAAAAACTGGTAGGTATACGTGTTGGCGTTGCTGACGAGCTGATAGCCGAGGCGGTTGAGGTACTCGCTCGTTTCCGGATCCGTCATGTAGGTGGGGTCCGCTCGAACCTGCCGCATGATTTGCGCTCCCAGAGCATATTCGTCAGTGGGTGAGAGTTCGGCGCCGGCAACGGTGCCGAGATTCGGCAGATTGAGATCGAGCGGCGTCGGGCTGGCTGAGAAGGCGGTGCCGGGTAGGGAGACCGTCGTCATGGCCGAGAGGAGAAGAACCCAAGCTTTGAAGTTCATAGAAATGCGGCGCAAAAAACTCTGTCTTGCAGGGGAGAAGGCGCCGTCCTCCTTTCGTAATGGTTAAACAAGTCCTTCTCGGCAAGAGAAGCAGGCGTTTTTTTGGGATTGCGGTAGGCGAAGTTCGCGTGGCCCCCATGAGCAGACAGCGCGGCTCGCGAATTTCGGCATTTCGCATCGTGCAGGCAAATGAGAAGCCCCGACAGCTATCATAATGGGCAGATGCGTCCGAAGCCCTGCTGTCGGGCGGCTTACAAGATCAAAGGTAACGAAAATGAGCGAACTGACACACTTTGACGAGGCCGGTCAGGCCCATATGGTCAACGTCGGCGAGAAGTCCGAGACGCACCGAATCGCAGTGGCCTGCGGCCGCATCCACATGCAGCCCGCCACGTTCGAGCTCGTCGCGGGTGGTACGGCCAAGAAGGGCGACGTGATCGGCATTGCGCGCGTGGCGGCCATCATGGCCAGCAAGCGCACGTCGGATCTCGTGCCGCTCTGCCATCCGATCGGACTCACCCGCGTGGCGGGCGACTTCGAGCTTGACGAGAAGACGCACGCCGTGACGTGCACGGCCCGCTGCGAATGCTACGGCAAGACGGGCGTCGAGATGGAGGCGCTCACGGCCGTGCAGGTCGGCCTGCTCACGATCTACGACATGTGCAAGGCCGTCGACCGAGGCATGGTGATGACCGACATACGCCTTCTCGAGAAGGACGGCGGTAAGTCGGGCCGCTGGACGGCTGAAAGGGCCTGAGGCGGCTTTTTCCCTGACTGAAACGAAAGGAGGTCGGCGTGCATTTGGCACGCCGGCCTCCTTTCGTATGGAGCCCGTCGTCAGCTGTCGCTGATCAGGTTGAGGGCTCTGGCCTCGTAGACCGCTTCGCCGCGGGAGTGGACCTGAAGCTTGCGGTAGATCTTCTTGATGTGCGCAGTCACGGTGTGCGGCGAGATCATGAGGATCGTGCCGATTTCGGCGAACGGAATGCCCTTGGCCAGAAGCTCGAGAATCTCGCGCTCGCGGGTGGAGATGTCGGGCGCGTCGTTCGTGGCGGCCACGAGCGGC
>CABUOH010000295.1 GCA_902493085.1 uncultured Sutterella sp.
CTCCACCAGGTAGGAGGCCGCGCCCATGCTGCCCGGAATGATGCCGAGTTCGCCCTTGCCCGCATGCACCGCACCCTTTCGGGTCACCCAAACATCGCGCCCGTAATGTGTCTCGCGCGCAACATAATTGTGGTGGCAGTCCACGACGGGCTCTTCCGTCGAGACGGCCGCGCCGGGCATCACTTCGCGCACAGCGGCCATGACGTCCTCAAGCATGACTTCGCGGTTGACCTTGGCATAAGCCTGCGACCAATGGACGGCATCCATGTAGTCGTTGAAGTCCTCAGTGCCCTCCTCAAACCAGGCGAGCGCCGGATCGGGAAGCTTGAGCTTCGAGCGGGACGCCTTGGTGCGCGCAATGCTGATGAAGCGCGAAGCCATGACGTTGCCCACGCCCCGAGAGCCCGAATGAAGCATCACGCGCACGACGCCGTCTGCGTCGGAGGTCAATTCAATGAAGTGGTTGCCCGCTCCCAGGCTGCCGAGCTGGCTCTGCCAGGTCATGTTGATCATGCGGTCGAGAAGTTCGGGACGCCGTTCGAGCAGGCTCTTCATGCCGTCCTCGAACGGCGCCGTGCGGTCGTGCCGCACGGCATCGGGCCTGCGCTCGGTCATGCCGACGGGCACGTGGCGCAAAATCGCTTCGTAGATTGCACGCACCGCACGATCGTCAAGATCCTCTCTCTTGAAGTTGAGGCGGGCCAGCCGCATGCCGCAGCCGATGTCGACGCCGACGGCGCTCGGAATCACGGCGCCTTCCGTGGCGATCACGCTTCCGATCGTGGCGCCGAGCCCGGCATGAACGTCGGGCATGGCCGCGACGTGATGAAAGACAAACGGCAGGGAAGCCGTGTTGAGAAGCTGTTCACGGGACTTGTCGTCGAGCGTCTTCGCCCAGACGTGAACGGGGACGCTGCCTTCGCGTCCGATGATGGAAAAGGCCGCCATGGCGGTACCTCCATTTTGCTTTTTGTTTCAGTTGATATGTTTCACCTTTTTCGCAACAAGGGTTTGACTATACGACGCGGACGAGTTTCGCACATAAGTGAAAACCCGCAAAAAAACCGCCGACGTTCCGAAGAACGCGGCGGTCCGTGTGGTTTGGCAACCTTGATCAGCGGACGGTGCCGATCACGAGGTCGATCCCTTCGGTGCCCGTCTTGACGGGGCCGGCGGTTTCGCCTTCAAGGTCGCCCGCCTGCGGCATGAAGTTGCCCGTGCGGGAGATGCGGGCGCCGACGATCACGTCATTCACGTCGGAGAGCGTCGTCGCGCCCATGGCCATCGTCATGTCGCTCGTGAGCTTGAAGTCAAACGGCAGCTCCGCGGCCGTGATTCGCATGAAGGCGACGGGCATCTTCGAGCCCGAAGTCGGACGGGCGTAGATGAAGACGGTGTCCTCAGGCTTGACCTTGTCGGCATGCGCCTTGTCGAGCGTCACGCGGCCCGCGACGAACGAGGGCGCGGCGGCCTGAACGGTCGGAACGGCTTCGCCCTTGAAGGCGTCGGCTTCAGCCTGGCGCGCGGCGGGATCCATGCCGGCGAGGCGGCGGGCTTCATCAATGTTGTTGCGGATCTGGCCGGCGTCGCCGAAGTCCTCGGGCAGGACGACGAGAAGCTTCTCCCAGTAGTCGGCGGCCTGAGCGTACTTCTCATGATCCCAGGCGTCGATCGCGAGAAGCGCGAGCGCCTTCCACTGGCCCGGGTCGATCTTGAGCGCACGCTGCAGGAGCGCGCGTGCTTCGTCCGTGATCACCTTGTTGTTCGCGGCGGCCGTCATGTCGGCCATGTCGGCGATGATGTCGGCGTTGTTCGGCACCAGGCGGTCGACCTCGCGGAAGGCGTCGAGCGCCTCGGCGAAGCGGCCCACGTTGGAGAGCGTGCGCGCAAGCATGTACCAGGTCTGAGCATCATCGGGCGTCTCCTTCAGGCGGGCCTGAAGGCGCTCGATGGCGGACATCATGTCGGACTGGCTGTGGCCCTGCATCTGGCGCTGCTGGTTCTGGACCGCCTCGAGAAAGGCCGGATCCATCGCGTTGTAGCGGCCGAGCGCAAGGTAGCCGAAGACGGCCGAGGCCGGAATCACGACGGCGAGCGCGACGGCGATGATCCTCGCGACCTTCGACTGGTCCTTGACCTCGGCGTCGGTGTCGCGCGAGGTTTCCTCAAGCACGCGGCGTTCGAGTTCGAGGCGGGACTCCTCATATTCGTCGAGATCGATCCGACCGGCCTTGCGGTCCTTTTCAAGGTCCTCGGCCTGCTGGCGAAGAATGCCGAGAATCGTTTCGTGCCGGTCCTCTGCGTCGGCAGCCTTGCGGCCGCCGAACCAGAGCGGCAGCCCCACGGCGGCTATCGCGATGAGGCAGAAGACGACGCAGATGATGATGAAGGTTGTCAGCATCGGTTACTCCTTGTCGCCCGCGAGCAGCTTGTCCGCACGGGCCTTTTCCTCGGCGGTGAGCGGACGGACGGTTTGGGCGACGGCCGTCTTGCGGCGGCGCAGATTGAGGTAGAACGCCGCGAGGCCCACGAGGAAGAGCGCGACGGGGCCGAGCCAGAGAATGATCGTGTTGGCCTT
>CABUOH010000296.1 GCA_902493085.1 uncultured Sutterella sp.
AGTAGACGGGCCAGCTCGCGAAGGTCACGGCCACGATGGTCGCCACCGTGATCATCTGGTGCGCGCCCTGAAAGGGCACGAGGAGCGTGGGCCCGGCCACGCCCCAGATGATGCCCGCCGAGACGGCGAGCGCGGTCCAGCGGCGGATCCAGATGCGGATGTTGGCCTCGCGGTTCGCATCGCGCCAGAAAAGCCGCACGTACCTGAGCGAAAGCCAGATCTGCACGAGCCCGCAGCCGAACCAGACGCTCTTCCAGTAGACGGCCGTGAGCGACGCCATGCCCGTGAACTGCGCCGTGAGCGCCACGGGGAAAAGCTTGAGGCTCGAGAGAATGAGCTTGGCGAGCGTGCCCGCCGTGATGTGGTGCACCGTGCTCGTCATGAAGAAGGCGCGCAGAAAGCGCCACGTCTGCTCGCGGATCGGAAGAATCTTCACGGCGCACCCTCCAGCGAAACCTGTCCGCCATGCGACGCGAGCCGCACGCGCATGCCCACCGGAAGCGAAAGCTTTGCATGCACGTGTCCGAAGGGACAGCCCGTCACGAAGGGAAGCCCCGTGCTGCGCCTCAGATGCTCGAGCGCGTCCGCAAGCCTGAAGTCTCCCTCCCAGCCCGCGGGCCGGTCCGCGCCCTGCAGATCTCCGACCACGACCGCCTGCTGACGCCTCAGGATCCCCGCCATGTCGAGCGTCAGCAGCATGCGCTCGATCCTGTAGGCGGGTTCGGCCACGTCCTCGATGAAGAGAATGCCGTTGTCCACGGCCGGCATCCAGGGCGTGCCCGCAAGCGACGCGATCATCGCAAGGTTGCCGCCCCAGAGGACGCCCTCGGCCTGCGCCTCGTCGGCCTCCGGCGAGCGCCATTGCGCCCCGAAGGGCCTGCGTCCGACGACGGCGAGAAGGCCGTCGACCGTCAGGGGATCGGGATCGATCAGGTCTCTCATCGTCGGCCCCTGCCAGCTCATGCGGCCCGTGCGCGCGAGTAGCGCGAGTTCAAAGGCCGTCACGTCGGAAAAGCCCACGAAGGGCGTCTTCGAGGCGCCTATCCTCTCCCAGTCGAGCCGATCCAGGATGCGCATGCAGCCGTAGCCGCCCCGCATCGCCATGACGAGATCCGCGTCGAGCTCCGTGAGGGCACAGACAAGATCCCTCGCCCGCACGTCGTCGGGGCCCGCAAAGCGCGCCTCCTCGAGATACGTGCCCTCGAGTTCCCGCACGCGAAAGCCGAGCGCCTCGGCGGCCGCAAAGGCGCGGCGCCTCAGGGCCCAGTCGACGGCGCCCGTCTTCGTCACCCATTGGCGCGACGGCGCCGCAACGGCGAGCACCAGCCCCTCGAAGGGCCTTGCGACGTTATTCATCCCTTTCCTCCTTCGCCGCCCTGCGTGCCGCAAAGAAACCGGCGAGCATCGTTCGGGCCTCGTCCGCCATGACGCCCCGCCTCACCCACGGACGATGATTGACGCCCGGAAGCTCAAAAAGCGAGAGCGCACCGCCCACGGCGCCCATGCGTTCGTCCGATGCGCCGAAGACGATGCGGCCCGGCCGCGCCTGCACGATCGCCCCCGCGCACATGGGACAGGGCTCGAGCGTCACGTAGAGCGTCGTCTCGGCCAGCCGGTGGTTTTTCATGACGCGCGCGCCCTCGCGCAGCGCCAGCATTTCGGCGTGCGCCGTCGGATCGCCGTCGCGAAGCGTCCGGTTGCCCGCCCGCGCGATGATGCGCCCATCCGCAACGAGCACGGCGCCCACGGGTACCTCGCCCGCCTCGGCCGCCTTTTCGGCTTCGAGCATCGCCTCTCTCATGAAGCGGCGGTCGGCCTCGTCGTCGACGGCGGGCTCGCCGCTGTTGACGGCGCGGTTCTTCGCCTGGAGCGCCTCGCGCATGCGGGCGCGGCGTTCGGCAAGAATCGCGGCGGCGCTCTCAAGCTCGTCGGTGAGGCGGGCAGCGGTCACGTTCGGACGGGGCTCGAGCGCATTGCGAAACCCGGCTTCGGTCTTTTCCAGAAGACCTGAAGCCAGCGCGGCCTCCTCAAGGCTTTCGGGCGAGTCGGCAAGCCACGCCCCGGGCCCCTCAAGAAAGCGCTTGGCCGATGCGCGAACGGCCTGCGCGTGCGCCTCCTTCGGGAGAAAAAGCAACCACGCGCCCGCGACGATGCGCTGATTGTCGGAAGAAGCCCTCGCGATGCTCGCGATCGTGCTTCCCCTGCGGATGGAGAGTGCGCTGAACGCCTCAATGTCGGCGACGGCGTAGTCCTTGACGATGAAAGAATACATTTTGGTATCCGAATATTGACGGAGAAAGCCCTGAACGAAAGGCGCGCGTAGAATGTTCCGGATTTGAAATTCAGTCTCATTTCCGAACCCGTTTCTCAGGATCCACACTCATGCAGAAAACCCTTGCCGCAGGCGCCTTGGCGCTTTCCCTTTTGGCGACTCCCATTGTAGCGGCTCAGGCCGCCTCCGCCTCAGACGGCTCAAACCCGAGCGCGGCGCTCGCCGACTGTCTCCATCAGCACGCCACCGCGAGCGACAAGCAGGTCCTCGTGCAGTGGGCCTACGTCACGC
>CABUOH010000297.1 GCA_902493085.1 uncultured Sutterella sp.
ACCCCGTTCTGCACGATTTCGAATAGCACCCGCCTTCGGCTCGCCGCTTCAGCTCGCCGCATCAGCGGCAACGCCGATCGTTCGGCGTAGAATGGTCTGAAGCACATCCAGAATTCTCTCTCAAGCCGCCCGCCGCATGTCCGACTTTCTCCTTCTCTCCGACAACGACGTAGAACTCCTCAACCGCCAGTTCGGCGTCTCGCTCACCAAGGAGGCGTGGACCCGGCGCATCACCATGACGCCGAGCTACGCAACGCTCGTGCGCTCCTTCTTCGACTGGCACGTCTCCGAACTTGCGGCGATCGCGCGCGGGGACGAGCGGCTGCCCGCCGGAATCAATTCGCCCGACGCCCCTTTTCCGCCCGTGCCTGAGCACCGGCCCTCGCTTGAGGCGCAGTCGCGGCTTCGCAGCGCCCGCTTTCTGCTCGAGACGATCCGACCGATCCGGGAGGACGGCCAAGCCCGCGAAGCACGCATCCGCATCCTCTCCGAGCCGCTCCCGACGGGCGAAATGCCCGACGCGGGGTTCGTTCGGCGCGTGATCTACCTTGCGGGCCGCTGGTACCACCGCCCCGACCAAATGGATCCGGAGGGCGCACGGATGCTGCGCGACTACCTCCTTCGCGCCTGGCCCGAATATGCGGGCGAGCCCGTCACGCCCGAGAAGCTTCGCCTCTGGCGCACATCCTCCTACGTGATCGACACCGTCACGGTCAACTCCACGCTCAATTCCTCCGAGAACGGTGCCCTCAACTGAAGCCGCCTCCGACGCAGACTGTCGCATCCGCACACGTTTCCCACATTTCGAAGGAACGAGGGGATACCTCTTCCCGCGCTTCGTGCGATAATGGGCCGAACAAGAAATGCGGCATGATTTCGGCAAAATTGATGTCGCATTCATATAGCACGATACAACGTGCACGATTCAAGAGTCAATTTACGCGAACGTTCCCTCTTTTGGCGGGAACGTCCTTTTTTCAGACCCTCACGATGACAACCACTGCTGAAGAATTGTTCGACGAAGCGAAGGCGCGTCTCAGGCGTCTCGAAGCCTCCCACGGCATCAGGATTCTCTACGCCTGCGAGGCCGGCAGCCGCAGCTGGGGCTTTCCGTCGCCCAACTCCGACTATGACATCCGCTTCATCTACGTGCGCCCGCTCAAGCACTACCTGAAGCTCACGCAGCCCGCCGACACGATCACGCTCGAACAGGACGACATCTGGGACATCTCCGGATGGGACCTCAAGAAGTGCCTGATGCTTCTCAAGAAGGGCAACGTCTCGATCGTGCAGTGCCTCTACTCGCCGATCATCTACCGCAACCACCCGCTCTTTCTGTCCGAAATCCGCAAGCTGCTCGACTACGGCGCCCCGCTTCCGCGTCTTTACTGGGCCTACCGCTCAATGGCGCAGTCGCACGTCTCGCACTTCCTCCTCGGACACGAAACGATCGCCTACAAGCGCTTTCTCTACATCGTGCAGGGACTTCTCGCCATGCGCTGGGTCGAAACGCGCAAGAGCATGCCGCCGGTGGTCTTCGAGCAGCTCGCCGACGCGCTCGTCACGGACGAAGGCCTTCGTGCCGAAATCGAGACGCTCCTCAACATCCAGCGCAGCGCAGGCGCGCTTGAGGAAACGGGCCCCAAGACGCTCTTCCCGGGCGTGCTGAGCTTCATCGAGACGTCGCTCGCCCAGACGCAGCCGCCTGCGGGCCACGCCATCGACATCAACGAAGACGTGCTCGACGACTTCTATCTCAAATGGCTAGGCGTACCGGCGGGACTTTCCCACCCCGGCGCCTGATCCCGTCAACGCAAAGCTTTTGGAGGCGCCTTCATCACGAACGGCGCCTTCTTCTTTTTCCGGAGTTCGACATGTCACGCAAACCCACAACGCTCGACGAAGCCGTGATGCTCATCCAGATCCTCACCCGCATTCCGCGGGGGCGCCTCATCACGGCGCAGGAACTGCAGCAGGAACTTGAAGCCGCAGGCATGCCGATGCACATCCGCACCCTGCAGCGCTATCTCAAGACCATCGTGGAAAACGACGTCTTCGGCATCGACTGCGACATGCGTTCGCGCCCCTACGGCTACAAGCAGAGCACCTCGGGCGGCAAGCTTTTCTCGCAGCAGATGTCGGTGCACGAGGGCCTTCTCCTGAGGCTCGCCCAGGAACACATGCGCTTCATGATTCCCGCGACGCTCTCCAAGTCGCTTTCGCCCCTCTTTGACATGGCGTCGAAGAAGTTCAACGAAACCTTCCCTGGCTCCTCGCGCAAGGAGGAGGCCTGGCTCAAGAAGGTGGCCGTCGTCGGGAGCTCGCTGCCGATGATGCCGCCCAAAATCTCGCCGGCGATTTTCGAAGCGGTGAGCGAAGCGCTCTTTCGAGAACTCAAGCTTGAAGTCGAATACGTCAATGCGTCGGGCAAGCAGGTCACGAGCCTCGTCACGCCGCTCGGCCTCGTGCAGCAGGACGTTCGCCTCTATCTCGTCTGCACGTTCGAGGGCTACGAAAACGTCCGCCACCTCGCGCTCCACCGCCTCAGCAAGACC
>CABUOH010000298.1 GCA_902493085.1 uncultured Sutterella sp.
GCTCGTCCTCGGTCATGCCGGCCGCCTCGGCCACGGAAGCGAGCGTCTCGCCATCCTTCAGCTTGTAGGTCGTCCAGCGCGAAAGCGGCTGCCCGCCGTCCATCCAGCTTGCCAGATTGTCGACGAACTCGTCGACCTTGTCTGCGGGTAGAAGCATCACGTTGTTGTGCGAGGCCACGATCACCGGAAGCTTGAAGCTAGGGTTGAGCTGCCGGAACTCCTTGAGGGGCATGCCTGCGAGCTCGGCCGCTGTCTCGGTGTCGATGTCGCGCGGCTTCGTCACCGTGACGAAGAAGGGCTCATTGCCCACGTCGGGCAATTTCACGCCGTACTTGGCCGGATCGGTCACGATGCGCTTGATGGCCTCAAGCTTGGGCACGTAGTTGGCCGTTTCATTCGGCATGCGCAGGTTCTGGTAATCCGTCGGACGCTTTCTCGCCTTCTGGCGGCGAATGGCGCGCTGAACGCTTCCTTCGCCCCAATTGTAGGCGGCGAGCGCCAGATGCCAGTCGTTGAACATGCCGTAGAGATATTCGAAATAGTCGAGGGCGGCCCGGGTGCTCTCAAGCACGTCCCGCCTGTCGTCTCGCCAGAGATTCTGCTCGAGCGCATAATGCGTGCCCGTTGCCGGCATGAACTGCCAGAGGCCTGCGGCCTTGGCGCGCGAGAGCGCTTCGGGCTGGAAGGCGCTTTCGACAAACGGCAGAAGCGCCAGCTCCGTCGGCATGCCGCGGTTTTCGACTTCTTCGAGAATGTGATAGAGGTAGCGCCCCGAACGCTCAAACATGCGGTTCAGATAGTCCGGCCGACGGCGATAGTGTTCGAGCCACCGGTCAACCTTTCCGTTTTCCAGGGCAGGCATCGCATATCCGCGTCGAATGCGGTCCCAGACGTCGGAAGGCGGCCCCAACGCCTCGACCACGCCCGCAGGCTCGTCCAAGGCCGCCTGCGCAACAGCGGCGGCTTCATCAACCGCAGGCGCATCAGCCGCGAGCGCCTCCTTGGGAACACCCGCCGCAGGGCCGATAATCAAGAGAGTGAATCCCAGACTGAAAAGGGGCAGCGTTTTTAGCAGAAACGGACAAATCTTTGGCGGTCTGATCATGGCGCGAATAATTGAGCAAAAGCGTGTCGTGCATCGACAATCGGAAGATTTTATCAATCGTATTGAATTTACAATGCCCGCGCGCCTCTTCAGGCACAATGAGATACACATTCACGCCGATGCCGCACAATCCGCACAGCAGCCATGAACAGCTTTTCCTTTGCCGACTTTCTGAAGACGCCGCAGGGCGAGATCCTGCATGCATGGGAGTCTTCCCAGTATGACGAGTTTTCGGCGGACGCCTTCGGCCGGGAGGCCCTGCAGGTCGGCGCTCCGCAGCTCGACACGCTCAGAGCGAACGGCATCGTCTCGCAGTGGCTCACAAGCGAAAGCTACGACGAACTCGACGACCGGCTCCTGCGTCCCGCTCTTCAAAGCGTTCAGGCCGAAAGCGGATGGCTCCCCTTCCCCGCCGAATCGTTCGACTTGGTCACGCTCCCTCATGCGCTCGACTTCGCTCCATCCGCACATCAGACGCTTCGCGAAGCCGCACGCGTGCTCATGCCCGAAGGCAGGCTGATTCTGACGGTCTTCAACCCTCTGAGCCTCTGGTGGATGCGGCAAAAGGCCGTTGGTGCGGGCCTCAGGCCCTATCTGCCGACGCACGCTTCGCCCGTGCCCCTCTACCGCCTCAAGGACTGGCTCACGCTCCTCGGATTCGAAATCGACCGCGGACGCTTCGGCGTCTATTCGCCATGCTGCCGCAGTCTCAAAAGCTTCGCACGCTGGAAGTGGCTCGACAAGGCGGGCGACCGCTGGGCACCGCACTGCGCCAACCTCATCGTGCTTTGCGCCGTCAAGCGCATGCCCGGCATGAAGCTCGTCGGGCGTCTTCCCATGAAGAGTCCGCTCGACATCCTCACGAGCAGCTCTCCGCTGCCCGTTCCCAAGGAAGCCCGTCGTCAGGCAGGGCGGGGAAACTGACGGTACACTGTCGGCTTCCTCAACCTTTCTCAACCCTTCGCAACCGTTACGCAGCATCCTCACATGACACAGCAAACCGAAAAGACACTGGAGATCTGGACCGACGGCGCCTGCAAATGCAACCCCGGCATCGGCGGTTGGGGCGCCTACATGGTCTGGGGCGCGCATACCCGGGAGATGTACGGCGGCAGCAAGCTCACAACCAACAACCAGATGGAGCTCACGGCCGTCATTTCAGCCCTTTCGGCTCTGCGCCGCAAGTGCCCGATCATCATCCACACCGACAGCTCCTACGTGAAGGACGGCATCACGAAGTGGATCCACGGCTGGAAGCGCAACGGCTGGCGCACTTCCGACAAGAAGCCCGTCAAGAACGCGGAACTCTGGCAGAAGCTCGACGAGCTCGCCTCTCAGTTCGACATCGAATGGAGATGGGTGAAGGGACATGCGGGAGATCCCGGCAACGAAAAAGCGGACGAACTGGCCAATCTCGGCTGTGAAGTG
>CABUOH010000299.1 GCA_902493085.1 uncultured Sutterella sp.
TCAGGCGGCGTTGCCCGTCAGCCCGACATCAATTGTGGCCGTCCGGAATGAAGACGTAGCCCAGTCCCCAGACCGTCTGCAGATAGCGCGGCTTGGAGGGATCGGGTTCGATCAGCTTGCGAAGGCGGGAGACCTGAACGTCAAGCGAGCGGTCGAATGCCTCGTATTCGCGGCCGCGGGCCATCTCCATGAGCTTGTCACGGGAGAGCGGCTGGCGCGGGCCTTGAGAACGGCGAATTCGCCGGTCGTGAGCGGCTGCACCTCGCCGTTTCTCTTGAGCACGCGGGTGCCGAGATCGAGTTCGAACTCGCCGAAGCGGACCGTTTCGTTTTCCATCGAGGGCGCGCCCGGCGCATCGGTCGCGGGACGACGGCGAAGCACGGCGTGGATGCGGGCGAGAAGCTCGCGCGGATTGAAGGGCTTGGCGATGTAGTCGTCCGCGCCGAGCTCAAGACCGACGATGCGGTCGACGTCCTCGCCGCGTGCGGTGAGCATGATGACCGGCGTCATGTCCTTGGCGGCGCGCAGGCGGCGCAGAATCTGAAGCCCGTCTTCGCCCGGCATCATCAGGTCGAGAATGAGGGCGTCGAAGTGCTCGCGAACCCAGAGCCGGCTCATCGCCGCGCCGTTTTCGCTCACGAAGACCTGAAAGCCGTTTTCTCCGAGGTAGCGGCGAAGAAGGTCGCGAAGTCGAGGATCGTCGTCAACGACGAGAATTTTGGGATTGCGTTCCACGATGGTTCTCCGGAATCAGAGTCCGTTGCAAATCGGAATTTCTGGCGGTGTTTCCGCGAAATCCTTGTCGGACAGTAGGGTGTGCCTTTACAGCACTCTTTTGCGTGAATTCATTGTCGCCTGTTACAAATGAGTTTTGGAAGGAAAACAAAATCGTGTTACAAAATCAGCCTCTTGTTAACAGGTCCCAAAACATGGTTTCTGCCTGCAGGAGCAGAGAACAGTATAGTGACGATGCGCGGTTTGGAAATCGTTGCGCCGAGTTGTGCGCTCCCATCCCGCAGATATGATTAGCGAAAACCCTGACTGCAAGAGGGGTGGCCGCAGGTCAGCAACGGCACAGGCACTTTGAGGCGAAGGCTTCAAGCGGTGCCGGCAGATTCAACAACCGGAAGCAAGCCTATGAGAAACAGCGCCATCATTTTGCTTTGCTGCCTTGGATGCGGCACGGCGGCGGCCATGTCCGCGGAGGGGGCACGGAACGCCTTCGGGGATCAGTGCTCCGAGGTCGAGGCGCCCTGTGTTCGCCAATGGACGCAGATGTCTGCGAGCGAGCGTGCGCACTTGTGGCCTTATCTCGATGAAGTCTCCCGAGCCATGAACTGGCGAAGCATGAGTGCGCGCGAGCGCAGCGACATGCGCAAGGAGCTCTCGGCGGCTGACCGCGAGCGGCTCAGAAACCGCTTCTGCAGCGAGCGGGCGAGTGCGGCGACGTCGAAGGAGACGCGCAGGCTCCGGCGCGACGAGCGGCAGCTTCTGCGCCAACAGATCACGGATTTTCACGTTCAGCGCACGGGCGGAGGCGAGGGCCGGGCGAGCTATGCTGCCGGTGCCGCGCGTTAGCCGGATCCACCCCGTTCATTCTGTTCGCGTTTGGGAAGTCGACCGTTCACTCTGGAGGTGAGCGGTCTCTTTTTGTTGCCCGCACCATTCGCCGGGCGGGTTGCACGTCAGGCTGAGCCGGGCAGAGCGGCGGGAAGCCGGAAAGCGCAATGCTATAATGAGCCGATTCATTGGGGGGCGCCGATTTGAGGCGTTCCGCGGGGGTTTTCAAGCCTTCGGAAAAAATCTACTGGACGGTCATGCCTTCATTCATTCTTGCTCTTGATACGGCGCACCAGCGGTGCAGCGCGGCACTTCTGAGCCGAAGCGGCGACGTTTCGGCGTGGAAGTCCGAAACGGTCGGCAACAAGCACGCCGAGCGCATTCTCGGCATGATCGACGAGCTCCTTGCTGAGTGCGGCGCGACCAAGAAGGACATCACGCTCACGGCCTTCGGCGCCGGTCCGGGGAGCTTCACGGGTCTTCGCGTCGCATGCGGCGTTGCGCAGGGCATAGCCTGGGCGCTCAGGACCGATGTGGCGGCCGTCTGCAACCTAGAGGCCGATGCGCTTGCGGCGGCCGAGGCTGCGAAGCTTGCGCCGGGCACGCGTCTTGCCGTCATGAACGACGCGCGCATGCAGGAAGCCTACGCCGCGCTCTACGAAGTGGTCGAGGCGCCGCGGGGCGTTCAAGAAGTGCTCCCGCCGCAGCTCGTCAAGCCCGGCGACGCACGCGCCTGGCTTGAGGGGGCTCGGGCCGACGGGCTCTGCGGCTCGGCTGCGGGCGTCTACGCCGAGGCTTTCAATCTTCCCGAAGATTTTCCCGTGCACGGGATTCCCGACGACATGGTGATGCGCATAGCACGCTTGGGGCTTGCCGACGAGGCGCAGGGCCGCACGATGATGCCCGCGCTCGCCTCTCCGCTTTATGTCCGCGACCGCGTTGCGCTCACGATGCAGGAGCGCGCAAGGGGAGA
>CABUOH010000300.1 GCA_902493085.1 uncultured Sutterella sp.
ACCCTCAAGTCGCACAGCTCCGTCGAGTTGAGCGAAGACGAACTCCAGACGATCATCACTGCCGGCTTCCTCTGCCGGAGCGGACTTGAACAAAACACGAACGACCGCCTGCAGCAGTATCGAGAAGCGAATCCCGAAACCGCCGCAGTCCTCGAAGAGCTCGCCTCGAAGGGCCTGCCTTAAGGCCCCGGGCCAAGCCCGATTTCAGGCTCAATTTCAGGCTTTCCGACGCCCTTTCGAAAAAAAACCGGCGTCCGCCCGAAGGCGGCGCCGGTTTTGGTCTGGATCGTGCGCGAGAGATCCGCGACGGCGGTCTCTACCAGTTGCCCGAGAGGCCGATGACGAGATTCGCGAAGATGTCGTAGAGCGTGACGAGGTAGCGCTCGTCGAAGTCGACGGCCGCATGCTCGTGCGAAGCTTCAAGCCCCGCGCCCACGAGGAAGTACCCGGCGCGGCCGCCCTGGCTCTGCACGCGGCGGATCATGAGGGTGGCGTCGTCCGAGCCGTTGAGCGGGACGGACGGGCGCACCTCGCCCACGTAGCGGGCGCGGCGGGCGCAGACGGTGATCATCTGCACGATGCCGTCGTCGGGCACGAAGTCGACGGCCTCGCCCATGATCTTGTGGCTCATCCTGACGCCGAAGGCCATGGCGCAGCCCTGGGCTCGCGTGACGGCCTCGCGAGCGAGCTCGCGGTTGATGGCCTCGTTTTCGCCTCGAACCTCAACCTCCATGTCGGCATGGGCCGCGATCACGTTTCGGCCTTCGCCCGCATGCAGCGTGCCTACGTTGACGCGGGTCATGCCGTCGGAGTGGCGCGGGAGCGCCATGAGGATGAGCGCGGCGTCGGCGGCCGCCAAAAGCGCGTTGCGGCCCAGCTGCGGCTGCATGCCCGCGTGCGCCTGCACGCCCTCGAAGTGAAGGTCGATCTTCGTCGTGCAGAGGAATTTTTCAGGCGCCGCCACGACGGTGCCCGCCTGCAGGTCCGTCGCGATGTGCGCGCACAGGAGCGTGTCGACATCGTCGAGAAGCCCCGACTGCACGATCGGGTAGGCGCCTCTCGAGCCTTCTTCGCCGGGCTGGAAGATGAAGCGGATGCGGCCCGTCAGGCGATCGCGGTTCGCCACGATGAAGCGCGCAAGCTCAAAGGCGACCGCCTGATGCCCGTCGTGTCCGCAGGCATGCATGAGACCGGGCCGCTCGGACGCAAAGCCTTCCCTGAAGGGAATGTGATCGGGATCGGCGGGCTCGTCCATCTTGAGGGCGTCGAGCTCGACCCGGAAGGCGAGCGTCTTGCCGGGGCGCCCCGTATCAAACGTCGCGCTCAGGCCCGTGAGTCCGCCCATGCGCTTCAAGAGAATGGGCGAAACGCCCGCGGCTTGAGCGAGGCGTTCGGACTCGGCCACTTCGGCTTCGGAGCGCCCGCGCACGTAAATGGGATCAATGAATTCGCGCCCGACCACGACCTTGAAGCCGAGGGACGTGAAGAATTCGGCCGCACGCGCGGTCGCGATGAATTCGGCCCAGCCCGTCTCGGGCGTGCGATGGACGGTGCGGCGCCGCGCCACCAAATCAGCCTCCCTGACGGGATCGATCCAGTGGGGCATGGATCCGGCGGGGGAAGTCGGATCCGTCTGTTCGTAAGTGGGTTGCATGTGGGTTCTTCTGATTCAAGGCTTGCCGCTTCTGTCGGCGGCTTGTCATCTCTTTATTGCGGCTTCAGGCATCGATGCTCTGCGTAATAGTACGCAATTCTCAAAACCTCGGCCGCCCGAAGGCAGGCCGCAGGGCCTTTGCCATACCGCTCAAGAGGTAGTGTACCCGCAAAAATACGGAGGGTCTACTACGACATTTCACCTAGTCGCCGTGAGCAACGGTCCATTTTCAAGCTGCTTTCCGTCGCCCGTAGGCGTCATTGTTGCGTAAAACTACTCGAAAGTCCCAATAAGCGGGGACGTGTCGCCCTTGGGCCGCCCTGCTACACTTTTTTTGTCGCGCGCAAGCCACGCTCGCGATCGTTTTTATGCAAGGAGCCCCCTCATGGCCTATCTGCCAGAAGTCGCCGCCGTTTTGAAGCTTGCCTTCGACCACGAAGGCTGGACCTACGGATTCGACGCCGGCACCGGCACGCTTGACGCCGGTTTTGATCTTGACTGCCGCCTCGGGCAGACCCCGCTCTACATCCACATTCTTGAAGACGTCGTGCTCTGCCACGCCTATGCGCCCTTCAAGGTCTCCGAAGAAGACCGCCGCCGCGTGATGGAGTTCGTCACGCGCGCCAACTGCGGCCTCAAGCTCGGCAACTTCGAAATGGACCTCGACACGGGCGTCGTCTGCTTCAAGACGACCTTCTGCCTGACGGGCGTGCCCCTGCCGACCCGCGGCGCCATGACCGAACTCGTGCGCGGCGCGCTCTCGGTGCTCGAGGACTACGGCAATGCGCTCGACGACGTCGTCAAGGGCAGGAAGACGCCCTCCGAGGCCGTGCGTGAAGCGGAACGCAATTGATGCGCCAACCGGCGGT
>CABUOH010000301.1 GCA_902493085.1 uncultured Sutterella sp.
CTCCCATCACGGAGGGCGCCCGCGGCAAGGTGGACCTTAACCGCATGCTCGTACGCAATCCGCTTGCTTCCTTTCTCATTCGGTGTGCGGGCACGGCCATGACGGGCGCGGGGATTGAGTACGGCGACGTCTGCATCGTCGACCGGTCGCTCGACGCCCGCTCGGGCGACATCGTGCTCGCCTACATCAACGGGCGTTTCACGATGCGCCGCTACGTCGAGGAAAAGACGGGCGCAAGGCGCCTCGAGCCCGACGCCAAGGAAGGCGAACACCCCGTGACGCACATTTCGGAGGATGACGACTTCAACATCGAGGGCGTGGTGATCGGGCTCTGCCGAAAGCTTTGAGTCTTCCATCCAACGGGTGAAAACCCTCGACTGTCGCTTGGCCGACAGTCTGCCTCCTGCCTCTCCTGCAGACTGTGCATGAAGGGAGGCACCGCGGACCAGACGGGTCTCCCGCAACAACAGGAGACCAAACATGCACAAGTTTCTTCGCACGATGACGGCTGCGGCCGTCGCAGCGGTCATGGCGCCCGCCTTTGCGGCCGACGCCGTCTACAACGTCGACGTGGTCGTCGTGGGCGCGGGTGCCGCGGGCACCGCCGCGGGCTGGGCCGCCGCCGAAAAGGGCCTCAAGGTCGTGACTCTTGAAAAGCAGGCAATGGTGGGCGGCACGGGCAAGTTCTCCGAGGGCATCTTCGCCGTCGAGAGTTCCATGCAGCGCAACTGGAACTACGGCCTCACGAAGGACGAGGCCTTTCAGAAGATCATGAACTACGGCCACTGGCGCGGCAACGCCAAGATGGTGCGCGCCTTCGTCGACAAGTAGGGCGAGACGATCGACTGGATGCAGGCCAACGGCGTCAAGTTCGAAAAGCTCTTCTCCAACTATCCCAACGGGCTCTATACCTGGCACATTTACGAAGGCCGAGGCGCGGGCTGGATCAATCTCTTCCAGAAGAAGTACAAGGAAGCCGGCCAGACGCTGCTTCTCAACACGTGGGGCAAAGACCTCATTCAAGATAAGAGCGGCGTCGTGAAGGGCGTCGTCGCCACGAACAAGGATGGCGACAAGATCACCGTCAACGCGAAGGCCACGATCATTGCCACGGGCGGCTTCTTCGACAACAAGGAAATGCGCGAAAAGTACCTGCGCTTCCCGGATGCCGACGGTCTGGCGCAGAAGGGCAAGACCGGCGACGGCATTCAGATGGCCTGGGCCGCGGGCGGCGGCAAGGAAGGCTGCGAAGTGCAGGCCTCCTATCGTCCGGGTCCGCGCGGCATCGGCACGACGAATCATGTCTCCGCCACCGCCAAGCAGCCGCATCTGTGGTTGACGCCCAAGGGCGAGCGATTCTGCGACGAAAAGATCATGCTCGAATGGCCTTTTGCCGGCAATGCGCTCGAGCGCATCGGCGGCACGATGTACGTGGTCTATGATCAGGCGACGCTCGACCATATGGAAAAGGACCGCGGCATTGACCTGGGCGTGGGCGTGATGGTGCCCGTCGGCACGAAGCTCACGAACTTCGAGAAGGAATGGGCCGATGCGGTGAAGGGCGGCTGGGCCTTCAAGGCCGACACGCTCGAAGGCCTTGCAAAGGCAACCGGCATGGATCCCGCCAAGCTCAAGAAGACCGTCGAGGCCTACAACGGCTTTTGCGCCGTTCGCCATGACGCCGAATTCGCCAAGGACCCGGCCTATCTGCGCGAAGTGAAGACGGGACCCTTCTATGCGATCAAGTCGGGCGCCTCGTCGCTCGGCACCCTGGGCGGCATCAAGGCCAACGAACGCTTTGAAGTCGTCACGCAGGACGAAACGCCGATTCCGGGCCTCTACGCCGCGGGCAACGACGTGGGCGGCATGTACGGCGACTCGTACGATCTGCTGATGGCGGGCTCCACCGTGGGCTTTGCCGTGAACTCGGCCCGCATCGCGGTCGAATCGGCGCAGGACTACATCAAGACGGCCAAGTAAAAGACGGTCAAATGAAAGGCGGCCTTGAGCCGTAAAGCACGGACAACAAATCCGCATTCATGACGCCAAAAGGGCGGCGGGGGAAACCTTCGCCGCCCTTTGCGCATCTCTGTCTCGGGCTCCCGCCGTCGGGATCGTCCTCTGAAGGCCTTATCCTCGATGCCAGTCGGGCAGGCACCCGGCTCGGTGCTCGAGCCAGTCGTAGATGTCGTCAAAGAGCGCGGGGAGGATTTCAAGGTGACGGCCCGTGCGGCGGGCAAGTCCCGCGCGGCGCCAGTCGCCGATGACGCGCGCGACCGTCTGGCGCGTGAGGTTGACCGTCTGCCCGATCACTTCGGCCGGAAGGTCGTAGGGAATGCGGACCCAGTCGGCCCCGGCCGGGAGCCGCGCTTCGTGCCCGAGCACGGCCTTGAGGAGGATCTTCACGCGCTGCTCGGGCGGAAGCGTGAAGTTCGCGATCATGCCTTCCAGGGTGGATTCCTGCTTTTCGACGGCGTGCTGGTACTTTTCGAGCGCGAGCTCCGGGTCGGTGA
>CABUOH010000302.1 GCA_902493085.1 uncultured Sutterella sp.
TCGGACGGCCCCGGGCTGTCATCTAGTCCGAAAGGGGTAGGAAGAGAGGGCGCGGCGCGGACCAGGACGGCATGAGTTCTTCGAGCAAAGCATAGGTTGGCTGTGGATATTGCAAATGTCTGAAAGTCAGTCGAATTAAATATGCATCAAAAATAGCCTTGCATGGTGAAGGAGGTGCGGGCCATTCGTTTTCGGCCGATCGGGCCCGACGGGACGCGACGCGCGGCGAAAGCGCTTTTTTGACGGGCGGCCCGATTGAGGGCCTGCGTATTGCGGAAAACGCAATTCGCCTGGCCGCTTCGCTTGAATTCGCCGGGCGGCGCGCCTCCGACGGGCGGTCCGATTCCCTGTATGCTTCTCTTGTCGCCGACGCGGTCCGCAGTCCTGCGTGCCTTTCGCGGCGTCCCTTCGGGCCATGGATTTTGTGGGTCCTGCCCGAAGCCGAAGAAATCTGCCGGTCGGTCGGTGGATTGGTTCTTGGCCCTGCCTCGCTTTCGAAGCAGGGCTTTTTTTTGCCCGTGTTCTTTGTTCGTGCAAATTAATCGTGTTTCTTGATCGTGTGATCGGCAATTCTTACGCGAGTCTTAAGATTCGCACAAGATTCGCGAATAGAATCGTGCCGTCAGCTTCACGCACGCACAAAACAAACATGACAACAATGGAAGCAACGCAGGCGCCGCGAAACGGCCGCGCCTTTCTGATCGTCTTTCTGGCGCTTCTCTCCGCCTTCGGTCCCTTCGTGACCGACTTCTATCTGCCGACACTCCCCGAGCAGACGGCCGACTTCGGCGCACCGGCCTCGATGGTGCAGCTCGGGCTCTCGGCCACCATGTGGGGACTCGCCGCGGGGCAGCTCTGGATCGGGCCCTTGTCCGACGTTCGCGGGCGGCGGGTGCCGCTCGCGGCGAGCCTCGCCGTCTTTTCGCTCGCCACCGCGGGCGCGGTGCTCGCCCCCGACATCGAAACCTTCATCGCGATGCGCTTTCTCGAGGGGCTCGGGCACCGTCGTGATGTCGCGCTCGATCGCGGCCGACCTCTGCACGGGCCGGGAGCTCGCGAAGCTCATGGCCGTCGTGGGCGGCATTCAGGGGATTGCGCCCGTCACGGCCCCCATGATCGGCGCCGTCATCGCCGAGGCCGCGGGCTGGCGCGAGATCTTCATGCTGCTTCTTGCGATCGGCGTCTCGCTCACCCTCGTGACGATCTTCGTTTTCAAGGAGTCGCTCGCAAAGACGACGGATCGCCCCAAGGGAAGCGTCGCCGCGTCGTTTGCCGTCCTCATGAAGGATCCGCTCTTCAGGGCGATGGCCGCCCAGCAGTTCTTCGCCGCGGGGATACTCTTCGGGCACATTTCCGCCTCGCCCTTCGTCTTTCAGACGATCTTCGGGTTGAGCCCGAGCGCCTACGGGCTCGTTTTCGGGCTCCTCGCGCTCTCGATCACGGCGGGCGCCGTGACGAGCTCGCGGTTTTCCACGCCCGCGGCCGCGATGGAAAAGGGCGCGTGGGGAACGCTTTTGGGGAGCATGCTGGCGGCGGGCGCCTTTGCCGCGCACCTGCCCGTCTGGGCCGTGATCGGCGCGCAGATCGTGCTGCTCGCTTCGCTCGGCCTCACGTTGCCTTCCGCCATGACCTTTGCGCTCACGCTCCATCGCGAACGCTCCGGGGCCGCTGCGGCGATTCTGGGTTCGATCGCCTTCCTGGGCGGCGGCCTCGTCGCGCCCTTGACGGCCCTGGGCGATCCGCGGCTTTGCGTCTCGATCATCTTTCTTGCGTCCGCCCTGATGCTCGTCGCCATTGCGCTCCTCACCCGGCGCTCGCTCGCGCGGGCCCGCGCACGGCATGCGGGCGAGGCGATCAGCTTCGGGGATCGCGCCTGACATGAAGCCCTGCGTCCTGAAGGCGGGCCGGCAAAGGACGGGTACAAAGGGAGCGGTCGAAATTCGTGCGCGGCTTCGCGTCTTGTGGCATTCTTTCGGGCGTTGACCCAAACCAACGTCCAAGAACGCCATGATCAAGAGCCGTCTCACGCTGACGCTTCTCGCCGCCAGCGTCATCCTCGCCGCCGCCTGGCCCTTTCGCTACCAGCTCTACCTGCATCTTCCTTCCGAGCCCGCCGAAAGGCTTCAGGTGAGGGACGGCCTCTACTGGCACCAGGGCAAGCTCTTCACCGGGCGCATGACGGAGACGGACATGCTCAAGGCGGGCGGCCTCATGACGGTGACGCCCGTGATCGACGGTCTCAAGGAAGGTCGCGCCGTCACGTTCGACGAGCGCGAGGCCGTGGGCACCGCCCACTGGGAGGCAGGCAAGCTCGAAGGCCCCTTCGAGCGCCGCTCGCGAAAAACGGGGGCCGTACTTGAGGAGGCCAACTATAAGAAAGGCGTTCTTGAGGGCGAGCGTCGGCTCTTTGACGAAAAGGGCGCGCTCCTTCGCGTCGAGACCTATGCGCGAGGCGAGCTCGAGGGTTCCGTGAAGACCTATTCGCCCGATGGCGTCCTTATCACCGA
>CABUOH010000303.1 GCA_902493085.1 uncultured Sutterella sp.
TAGGTGTCGGGATCGAAGAACGGGACGCTCTCGGGGAGGAACTTCTTGATCTCGCCGAGCAGGTCGCCGAGCTGGCGGCCCTTTTCAGCGGACACGGGCACGATGGCCGCAAACGGGAACTTCTCCATCGAGGCGGCCATGAGCGGAAGGAGCGAGTTCTTCGACTTGTTGAGGTCCGTCTTGTTGATGGCGAGGATGACGTTCGACGCATCCTTGGGCAGAAGCTTGAGGACTTCGAGGTCGGCGGGCTTCCAGCCGAGCGACTCGATCACGAAGACGATCGCATCGACTTCACCGAGCGTCGAGCGAACGGTGCGGTTCATGCGGCGAATGAGCTGATTGCCGACCTTCGTCTGAAACCCCGGGGTATCCATGAAGACGATCTGCGCATCGGGTTCGGTCACGACGCCGAGCACCCGGTCGCGGGTCGTCTGAGGCTTTTTCGACGTGATCGAAACCTTCTCGCCGATCAGGTGATTGATGAGAGTCGACTTCCCTACGTTCGGCCGGCCGATCACGGCCACGTACCCGCAGCGAAAGCCCTCGGGCACCTGCACGGAGGCGGCGCCCGCCTGAGCGAGCATGCGTTCGAGTTCGTCGTCGGACATGGCCGGTGCGGTCTTTTCTTCACTCATGGTCTTGACCTCTCAAGGATTCACTCACGGTTCTTCAGGATTTCGAGGGCAGCCGCAGCGGCGTCCTGCTCGGCCGAACGACGACTCGTTGCATGGCCCTTGGTCGTTATTTCCAGTGCAGGAATGCGGCACTCGCAGTCAAACTTCTGCGCATGCGCGGCCCCCGTCACGTTGACGACCACGTACTGAGGCAGCGGCAGGTGGCGTCCCTGCAGATATTCCTGCAGACGGGTCTTAGCATCCTTGCTGAGCTGCTCGGGCGTAAGCGAGGTGAGGATCGGCTCGAAAAGGCCGAGAATCACCTTCTGGGCAGCTTCAAAACCGCTTTCGGAGAATACGGCGCCGAAGATGGCCTCCATCGCGTCCGCCGTGATCGAGGGGCGGTGTGCGCCGCCCGTCTTCATCTCGCCTTCTCCCATGCGCAGGAAGGACGAGACGTCGACCTGCTTGGCGATGACGGCGAGCGTCTTCTCGCAGACGAGGTTGGCGCGCACACGCGAGAGCTCGCCCTCAGTGAAGTGCTTGTCGCGCAAAAAGAGCGCATAACCCACGACGCAGTTGAGAACCGAATCGCCGAGAAATTCGAGGCGCTCGTTGTGCTGCGCCGCGAAGCTGCGGTGCGTCACCGCACGTTCAAGAAGCTTGCGATCGGCAAATTTGTAGCCGATGCGCTCCTCAAGAATCGAAAGATCTTGCATGTTTTGTCCAAACAGTGTCTGTCATGCCCGCAGCCAACATCAGCGGAAGGAGCCGATGCGTGACATGTCGCCGAAGTTCGCCCAGATGAGCGTCGCACGGCCGACGAGCGCCTCATCCTCAACAAAGCCCCAGTAGCGGCTGTCCTCGGAGTTGTCGCGATTGTCGCCCATCATGAAGTACTTGCCTTCGGGAACCTTGCAGACGAAGCCCGTGTTCGTATACGTGCACTCGGGAGCCTTTTTCAGAATGGCCTGCTGAGGAACCCAGGAGGGACGGCGATCGTCGACGGCGATCATGTGCCTGACGCCCGAAAGCGTTTCCTCGCGTTGATCGAGCGTGACGTGGGAATGAGTGTCGATGAAGTCGACGTGCCCCGCCTGCTTCTGCTCGACACCGTTGACATAGACGATCTTGTTGCGGTATTCGATCGTGTCTCCCGGCACGCCGACGACACGCTTGATGTAGTCGACCGACTCGTCCATCGGATACTTGAAGACCACGACGTCGCCGCGCTGCGGAGTGCCGAACGGAATGATCTTCGTGTTGCTTACGGGCAGGCGGATGCCGTACTCGTACTTGTTGACGAGGATGAAGTCGCCCACGTGAAGCGTGGGAAGCATCGAACCCGACGGAATGCGGAAGGGCTCGAAGAGAAAGCTGCGGACGAAAAAGACGATCGCGATGACCGGAAAGAGTCCGGCCGTGTACTCGAGCCACCAGGGCTGGCGGATTTCTCTGGCGTAGAGGTCGTTTCGCGCATCGATCACGGCCTTGTCGCCTCGATTGATCGCCTCGCGGTTGTCGGCCTCGAAGCGGCGGGCGGCCTCTTCAGCGCGCGCCTTGCGGGCGGGCAGGAAGGATCGGCGCTCAAGCACCCAGAAGATGCCGGTGACGACCGTGAGGATGAGGAGAATCAGGGGAAAGTTCATTGACGTCTTCCGTTGCGTTCATGCCGACAGGCGCAGGGCGGAATTCCTGCTGCGCACCAGCGCCTGCGGCGGGATTACTGTTCGTCCTGCTGAAGGATTGCCAGGAAGGCTTCCTGCGGAATCTCCACGGAGCCCACCTGCTTCATGCGCTTCTTGCCTGCCTTCTGTTTTTCAAGCAGCTTGCGCTTGCGCGTAATGTCGCCGCCATAACACTTCGCGAGCACGTTCTTGCGAAGCGCCTTG
>CABUOH010000304.1 GCA_902493085.1 uncultured Sutterella sp.
AGCCGCACGACTTTCACCGCAAGGGCGAGACCGCGCCCGTTTCGGAGATCGTGATCGACGTGCGATTCGTGCCCGTTGACGATGAAGGGCGCCGCCGCACGGCGTTCGATCCCGAATGGGAAAAAATCCTTGCGGGCGGCATCGCAAAGGGAGCGAGAAAGGAATGGTTCGCGCTTCGCAGACGCTTTTGGCTCGATCCTGCTTCGTGCGAAGTCACAAGTGCCGGCGCCTATTTGGCAGATTGGGAAGCGGGGATCGAGAGCGAGACGCTGCCAACATCCATTCCGGAGATTCGGATGTGTCTCCTTGAGAGCGAAGACGATCTCCAGCGCACCATGGCAAGGCCCGGGAGCTTCATCAGGCATGCGTTTGAGGAGCTGCGCGACGAAATTCATGCGCATCCGCAATATGCGGACGTCACCTTCGAGAAGCTGCGCGAGCATCTCAACCGCCTCTGCGAAACGCTCGAAGGACCAGGCAGCGGCCTCCCCGACGGGCTTGTCCTGAGCCCGGCGACGCTCGAGAGGTTCTTTGCCGGGGTCAGCACGGCCGGCGGCTCGCGGACGCTCGATGCGGTTCTTGGACGCGGGACCCAAAAGACTCTCCTCATTCTCTCGGCCGTCACGCTGATCGAAGGCCTCAAGCGCCGGGCGCAGGCGCATGGCCGGCCGCTCTTCATCCTCATTGCGGCCGAAGAGCCCGAAGCGCATCTGCATCCAAATGCGCAGCGCACGCTCATGCGGCAGCTCGGTCACCTCTCGCACCAGCTCATCGCATCGACCCACTCGCCCTACGTCGCCTCAAGCGCAGAGCCTCTGAACCTTCGCGCCATGAGCCGCGAGGGCGACGACGAAGGAAACGACGTCGTCGTACGCTGGCTTCCGAAGAAAACGGGCGAAGACGACGCGCGTGCCATCAAGCGCCTCATCATGCGGCTTCGGGGCGAGGTGCTCTTTGCGCGCGGCTTGATGTTCGTCGAGGGCGTTACCGAGGAGCAGCTCATCCGCGGCATGTTCAACCTCCATTTCGGGGACGATCCGAGCGCCTTCGGGATTTCGATCGTGGGCGTCGACGGGAAGAGCTATGCCCCCTTCTTCCTCCTTGCCCTGAGCCTGCGAAAGCCATTCTGCGTCGTGAGCGACAACGACGGCGACACGGCGCACGTTGTGATGAAGCAGCTAGCCGACATCGAGCAAAAGCTCGGAGTCGAGCACAAGGCAAAGAGGAGCGGCGTCTTCTTCCTCTCGCCCGGCCTCGCCATGGAGGGCGAGCTCGTGCAAAAGCTCGACATCCGAAGCGAACTCATCGATGCGCTCATGGCCTGCAGCCCGCTCGCGCACCCGTCCCAAAAGAGCCTCAAGCGCCGGCGCGAGCATTATCTGCAGCTCACCGAACGGGACCTCAAGCGCCGACTCGAAAAGAAGAAGTCCGAGTATTCGGGGTTCTTGGGCGACATCATTGCACGCAACCCCGGAAATCGCAGGCCCGAGGCCCTTTGTCCCAAGGCCGTGCGGCGCGCGTTCGCGCTCATGGAGACCTGGTTCGAGAAGCCGACGGAGAAGGACACGACGTCCGGCAAATGACGCAAAGATCAAAACGCCCCGGCCAGTATGGCTCGGGGCGTTGAACGTTTGGGGTTTCGCTTTCGATCAGCGGCCGTTGGCCTTACGCCATTCGGCGATCGCGTCGCTTGCCGTCTGGATGAGTTCCGGACCGTAGTAGATGAAGCCCGTGTAGAGCTGAACGAGGCTCGCGCCGGCCTCCATCTTGGCAACGGCGTGCTCGGGCGTCATGACGCCGCCCGAAGCGATGATGGGAAGCGTTCCCTGGAGGTGGTCGCTCAGGACCTTGACGACGGCCGTCGACCGTTCAAAGAGCGGACGGCCCGAGAGTCCGCCGGGGTTTTCGCTCTTGGGTTCGCCTTCGACGCCCTTGCGCGAACGCGTGGTGTTCGTGGCCGTGATGCCGTCCATGCCGTACTTCACGAAGACGTCGGCCGCGCGGCGAATTGCGTCGTCCGTGAGGTCGGGCCCGATCTTGACGGTGATGGGGACATAGCGCCCCGTTGCGTCGGCAAGGGCCTTGCGCTTTCACAAGTTCGTCAAGATAGTCGCCTTCCTGCAGCACGGTGAGGTTCGAGACGTTCGGGCAGGAGATGTCGATCGCGAGGTAGTCGGCGGTCGAGTAGCTCTTGTCCATCAGGACGAGATAGTCGGGAAGCGAATGCTCGACGGGCGTCGGCGTCTGCTTTCCGATGTTGACGCCCACGATGCCGCCCTTTTCACGAAAGCCCTTGGCGCTTCGTGCGATGTTGGCAATGCCCGCATCAACGCCAGGATTGTTGAAGCCCATGTAGTTGACGACGCCCTCCTTCGGGATCAGGCGCCAGCAGCGGGGACGCGGGTTGCCCGGCTGCCCAACCGGCGTGAAGGTGCCCGTTTCGATGTGGCCGAAGCCCAAGCGTCCCAGACCCGTCACGTGGCCGCCCGTCTT
>CABUOH010000305.1 GCA_902493085.1 uncultured Sutterella sp.
TGCAGAGCAGGAAGTAGTGCGGGCAGGACTCGAAGCTCGCGTCCACGCCGCGCGCCTGAGCGCGCTTGATTTCCTCGACCACTTCGGCGCATGTGCAGTGCGCGATGTGGATGCGGCAGCCGGCGGCTTCGGCAATGAGGAGCACGCGGTGCACGGCCTCGACCTCGGTGAAGATCGGGCGGGAGGCGACGTAGTCCGAGAGCTTGGTGAGGCCCGCCTCGCGGGCCGCCCTGCCGAGACCGTCGGTGATGGCGGCGTTCTCGCAGTGCACGACCAGGAGGCCGTCTTTTTGCGCAATGCGGCGGCAGCCTTCGTAGAGCTCGAAGTCGGTGACGTTCTTGAAGTCGCCGGGCTTGCCCGAGCCGCAGGTGGCTACGAAGGCCTTGAAGGCCGCGACGCCCGCATCGGCGAGCGGCGCCAGATCGTCGAGATTCCACGGCACGAGGCCGCCCATCGGGGCATAATCGGCCCAGCACTTTCCTTCGGCGCAGCGAAGCTTGAGTTCCAGCGTCTCGACGGTCGTCGTGGCGGGGATCGTGTTGAGCGGCATTTCCACGAAGGACGTGATGCCGCCCGCGGCCATGGCCTGCGTGCCGGTCTCGTAGCCTTCCCATTCGGTGCGGCCGGGTTCGCTCACGTGCATGTGCGCGTCGACCATGCCGGGCATGACGTACTGGCCGGAGGCGTCGATCGTCTCGCGGGCGTCTTCGGGATTGAGTCTGGTCGCGAGCGCGGCGATGCGGCCGTCGCGAATGCCGATGTCAAGCGTTTCCTCGCGGTCCGCGAGCACGACGCGGCCGTTCTTGATCAGAGTGTCGAACATGTTCTCGTCTTCCTTAGAAATTGAGGCCGAAGACCTGCTGCAGATAGAGTGCGCCGCAGGCGATCACGCCGATGATGAGCATGAGCGGAGTATAAAAGCGGAGCCACTTCGTGTACTCGACCTTCGCGATCACGAGGGTCGCGATGAAGAAGCCCGAGGTCGGGAAGAAGATGTCGGTGAGCTGGCCGCCCCAGGCGTTGGCGCTCACGATCGCCTGCTGCGAGACGTCTAGAAGAGAGCCGAGCGGCGAGAGAATCGGCATCGTCAGAATGGTGAGCGCCGTGGCGCCCGGGATCAGGGCGTTGAAGATCGCCTGCTCCCAGAACATGCCGATCGCGGAGAATGCGGGCGGAATGGTGGCCATCATGCTTTCGAGCCAGAAGACGATCGTGTCCGTGATCACGCCCTTGTCCATCACGACGGCGATGGCCGAGGCGACGCCGCACAGGAGCGCGCCCACCATCAGGTCGTGCATGCCGGCATTGATGTCGTTGCAGATCTGCTGCGCGGACTTGCCCGCCACGGCGGCGGCGATGATGCCGATCGCGAGGAAGATGCCGCCGATCGCCTCAAAGCCGAGGTTCATCGAGAGGATGAGATAGATGGCGATCGGGAAAAGGATGAGGCAGGAGATGCCGGCATAGATCTGGCGCTGCGTGAAGGTCATTTCCTCGACGGCGCCCGCGCCTTCTTCGGCGAGCTTGGCCTTCATTTCGATGTCGGTGTCGTACGTGAGGCTCTTCGTCGGATCCTTCTTGACGCGTGCGGCGTAGACCATGACGTAGAGGATCGAGACAACGATCACGATGGCGAGCACGACGGCGCGAAGGCCGGAGCCCGAGAACATCGTCACCTGGGCGATCTGCTGGCCCATGCCGACGGAACCCGGAATCGTGATGCCGAAGGTAAAGCCCATGCAGGGCGCAAGAAGCGCCACGGCGGTGGCCGTCATGCCGTCATAGCCGAGACGGTAGAAAAGCGGCAGGAAGACGGGCAGATAGGCGAGCGACAGCTCGGGCACGCCGATGAAGGCTGCAAGGAGCGAGAGCACGAGCATCAGCACGGGCGCGACGAGGAATTCGGACGTGCCCACGGCCTTGGAGAGCTTCTGCACGCCGAGGTCGATGAGGCCGGCGCGCTTGATGAGGCCCATGCAGGCGCCCACGAGGAAGGTGAGCACGATCACGCCCGCGGCGCGCTCGAAGCCGTAGGGAATGGCGCTCACGACGTCGAGCCATCCGGCCGGATGCTGCGGCACGGGCTTGTAGGTGCCGGCCACGACGAGGTTCTGCACGCCGTGCGCCGTCTCGACGACCTGGCGGTCGTACTGGCCGGCGGGCACGATGTAGGTGAGAAGCGCCATGAAGAGAATGAACGTGCCGAGCACGATGTAGATGTCAGGCATCTTGAAGCCCTTCTTCTTCGGGGCCTCCTGCTTCACGTCTTTGGGTTCGGTCATGATGAGTGTCCTTTGATTGTCTGTCTGTTTTGGTTGGTTGCTCTGGGGAGCGCGGGGCCTTGCCCTGACTTTTCCGGCCGGGCGGCGGAGGACCTGCCCGCGCGTCCGGCCGGTGCTCGGAGCGGTGCGCCGGTCAGTTCACGCCGACGACGGCGGAAAGGAGCGCCATGCGAAGCGCAACGGAGAAGCCAATCGCGCGGAAGTAGAG
>CABUOH010000306.1 GCA_902493085.1 uncultured Sutterella sp.
GGCTTGATGACGTCGCGCAGGCGCTCCATCGTAGCCCGGAGGGCGGGATCCTCAATGTCGCCGAGAATGCTGCTGATGGCGGCAGCGCCGACGGCTGAGGGCCGGCGTTCGATTCGCGGAAGCTGGACGCCGGGCTGCGGGGCGGGGCGCTTGGGAATGATGCGGGCGTCGACCTCGGTGACGGGCAGACCGGCCGCGGCGGCTGCGGCGGCGAGCCGCGGCGTAAGCTGCCGGATGCGGTTTTGCTGGACGGCGTTTTCCGCGAGCAGCACGAGGGCGTGTCCTTCAATGCGGCAGTAGGCGGGATCCGTGAAGTCGATGTTCATTCTAAAGGGGCGGAGAACATGAGCCGCGACTGCGCCTGCACGTTTCGAGAGTTCATAGGAAGCCATCAGCGGCCGCAGTTCTTCGTGGGCCAGACAGGCGTCGATGGTCTGGCGTCCGAGCCTTCTGCGAATGAAGTCTTGTGTCACGTTATGACCCAGTGGTAAGAGAAGGAAAATGCCTACAGAATAGCCCGTAGGTACAAATCAGGTGGCGGAATTCTGTGCGATAATCCAACAGCTATGCCGGTCGGGGCCTGCGCAGGGGCGCTACGCACGTCCTGCCAACAGGGAGGAGGCTCCGGCGCAACCGAAAACAGGGTAGCACGGAACTGCGCCGGCGTGAGCGGCGCGGCCATGCCGCAGAAGGTTCCGTCCGTGCCCTCAGATCCATTCTGGTTACACACAATGTTTGACGAACTTCTGACAAAAATCTTCGGTAGTCGCAACGACCGCCTGATCAAGCAATATCGCCGCAAGTGCGATGCCATCAACAAGCTCGAGCCCGCCATGCAGGCGCTCTCCGACGAAGAGTTGAAGGCCAAGACGCAGGAATTCCGCGACCGCATCGCTCAAGGCGCGACGACCGATGAACTCCTCCCCGAAGCATTTGCCGTGGTCCGCGAAGCCTCCGTGCGCGTGCTCGGCATGCGTCACTTTGATGTTCAGCTCATCGGCGCAATGGTTCTCAACGACGGCAAGATCGCTGAAATGCGCACGGGCGAAGGCAAGACGCTTACCGCCACGCTTGCCGTGTACCTCAATGCGCTCCCGGGCAAGGGTTGCCACGTCGTGACCGTCAACGATTATCTGGCTTCTCGAGACGCCGATTGGATGGGACGCCTCTACAACTGGCTCGGCCTTTCGGTAGGCAAGATTCTCTCGAATCAGAGCACCGAGGAAAAGCGCGCCGCCTACGCATCCGACATCACGTACGGCACGAACAACGAGTTCGGCTTCGACTATCTGCGCGACAACATGGAGTACGATGTTGCCGCTCGACGCCAGCGTCCGCTCCATTATGCAATCGTCGACGAAGTGGACTCGATCCTCATTGACGAAGCGCGTACGCCGCTCATCATTTCCGGCCCTGCCGACGACAATACGGAACTCTACCGCGCCGTCAACGACATTCCGCCGCTTCTCACGCGCCAGGCCGAGGAAAAGGGCGAAGGCGACTATTGGGTCGACGAGAAGGCCCATCAGGTGTATCTCTCCGAAGCCGGACACGAGCATCTTGAGCAGATTCTTTCCGAGCGCGGCCTTGTGCAGCCGGGCGAATCGCTTTATGCGCCCAAGAACATCATTCTGATGCACCATCTCAATGCCGCCCTGCGCGCGCATACGCTTTTCCATCGCGACCAGCACTACGTCGTGCAGAACGACGAAATCGTCATCGTCGACGAATTTACGGGTCGACTGATGCCGGGCCGCCGCTGGAGCGAGGGTCTGCATCAGGCCGTCGAAGCCAAGGAAGGCGTGAAGATCCAGCAGGAAAATCAAACGATGGCTTCGATCACGTTCCAGAACTTCTTCCGCATGTACGGAAAGCTCTCGGGCATGACCGGCACGGCCGACACCGAAGCCTATGAATTCCAGGACATTTACGGCCTTGAAACGGTTGTCGTGCCGACGCATCGCAAGATGGTCCGCATTGACGAGCAGGACAAGGTCTACCGTACGGTCAACGAAAAGTACCGTGCAATCATAGATGACGTGAAGGCCTGCTATGAACGCCGCCAACCGGTGCTGCTCGGCACGACTTCGATCGAGAATTCTGAGCTGCTTTCCGGCATGCTCACGAAGGAAGGCATTCCGCACAACGTGCTCAACGCCAAGCAGCATGACAGGGAAGCTCAGATCGTTCTCGAAGCCGGCCGTCCCGGCGTCGTCACGATTGCGACGAACATGGCCGGCCGAGGCACCGACATCGTGCTCGGCGGCGGGATCAACAAGGCCGTCGACGCCATTCGTGCCGACGAGACGCTCTCCGAAGAGGAGCGCGAGGCTAAGATCGCCGAAGTCAAGGCCGAGTGGCAGAAGCTTCACGACATCGTCGTGGAGGCCGGCGGTCTGCGCATCATAGGTTCCGAACGACACGAATCCCGCCGTATCGACAATCAGCTCCGCGGCCGTGCCGGCCGTCAGGGCGACCCG
>CABUOH010000307.1 GCA_902493085.1 uncultured Sutterella sp.
GCCGGGCGCCGAGCGCGCTCTCGAGCTCCTTGAGGGACTGGCTCACGGCCGACGGCGAAAGGTGAAGCCTCGCGGCCGAGCTCGAGACGCGGTGCGTTTCGTAGAGACTGCGAAAGACGGAGAGTTGCCTGAGTGTGATGCGCATGCGGCGTGGACTCGATGAGAAGCTGCAAAAGGTATTCGGAGGCGGGAATTCGGAGGCGGGTGCCGGCCCGGGGTTCGCCTTTATGCTACACCCGTTTACAAGCATTCAGGCGTTCGCAGGGCATGGATGCCGTCAAAAACAAGCCGCCGGCGAAGGCCGGCGGACGAAGGCATCAAAGCATCAGAGGAACGGCCACATGATGACGAGGATGAGCTGTCCCATCAGGATGCGCAGAAACATGGCGAGCGGATAGACGGTGGCGTAAGCGACGGCCGAAGAGTTTCGCTCCGAGAGCGTGCCCGCGTAGGCGAGCGCCGGAGGATCGGTCGTGGCGCCTGCCATGAGGCCCACGATGCTGTGATAGTTGATGCGGAGAATCCTTCTTGCGATGACGCCCACGACGAGGAGCGGGATCACGGTGATGAGAACGCCGAGCGCCATGTAGAGCGGGCCGTTGCCGCCCGTCATGGCGGCGACGAACCCGTCGCCCGCCGCGAGGCCCACCGACGCGAGAAAGAGGCAGATGCCCGTTTCGCGCATCATCATGTTCGCCGAAGGCGTCGTGAAGGTGACGAGCTTCATGGTCGGGCCGAAGCGCCCGAGCAGGATGGCGACGATGAGGGGGCCGCCCGCGAGACCAAGCTTGAGCGGAATCGGAAGGCCGGGAACGGCGAAGGGGCTGCTGCCCGCAATGACGCCGAGCAGCAGTCCGATGAAGATCGTGATGATGTTCGGGTGGTCGAGCTTCTTCACCTGGTTGCCGAGCTTGGCCTCCATGCGCGCGACGGCCGATTCGGGGCCGACGCAGTAGACCTGGTCGCCCACCTGCAGATGGAGCTTCGCGGAGGGAAAGAGCGTCATGCCCGCGCGGAAGACGCGCGTGATGTTGACGCCGTCGATGCGGTTGAGGACCAGATCCTCAAGGCGCATGCCGTTGACCGATTCGCGGGTCACCATGAGCGTGCGCACGACGAGCGGCGACTGCTCTTCGGCGAGGTCGATGTCGGTGCGCTCCTGCCCGAAGAAGGCGACGATCGCCTCCTTGACGTCGGGCAGGCTCACGATGCGAAGGCAGTCGTGCATGTGGAGCACGGTCGAGCCGTTGGGACTCGTGATGATGTTGCCCGAAAGAATGCGCGACGCGATGAAGCCGCGGGTGATGAAGTTGCGCACCTCGTCGATCGTGCGGCCTTCGAGCGCGCGGTTGCTCACCTCGACGTGAAAGAAGACGGGCTCCTGATGGTGCGCGCGCTCTTCGGCGTCCCAGGCCTTGTCTTCTTGGGCGAGCTTGATGCGGAAGATGAAGCGGATGAGGATGGCGGAGGCGATCGTGCCGATCACGCCGAGCGGATAGGCGCAGGCGTAGGCCACCGCGATGTTTTCGCCCTTGTATTGAAGAAGTTCGAGCGTTTCCTGCGTGGCGCCGAGCCCGGGCGTGTTGGTGACGGCGCCGTAGTGGACGCCGAGCATCTGCGGCAGCGACACGACGTCCCGGAAGAGAAAGTAGAGCGCGATCGTGACGGCGACGCCGAGAAAGACCTGCAGCACGGTGAGGAGGTTGAGCGTCATCCCGCCGCTCTTGAAGGACGAGAAGAACGAGGGTCCGACCTGCAGGCCGATGAAGTAGACGAAGATCGTGAGCCCGAAGTCGCGCAGGAAGTAAAGCACGGACGGATTCACGGTGAAGCCGAAGTGCCCCGCAGCGAGTGCGGCAAAGAGCACGAACGTGACGCCGAGCGAGACGCCGAAGAAGCGGATGCGCCCGAGGAGCGCGCCGACGGCGATGACGAGCGAGTAGACGAGAATGATGTGCGGGACGGAGGAGACGTCCGTGAGCAGATTGGCAAGCCAGTCCATGGCAATCCGACAATGAAGGTCCGACAATGAAGGCGTGAAATCGTGCCTTTGCTGTAATGAAAAGCGCGCATTCTACGCCAGGCGCCCGTGAAGTGAAATCGGGTTAACCCGCAGGCGGCGGGGAGGGCTCAAAAGACACCGCCGCCCGCGGACGCACTGACCGCGGACGGCGATGGAGTTGATGCTGCCGGTTTCCGGCGCCGGACCTCCCTATGACCCGGCGCTGTCTAAGCTGGCCTTACTTGAGGCCGAGCGCATACTTCGCGGCATGTTCGCCCGCGCGGCGGCCGAAGACCACGGTGTCGGCGACGGCGTTGCCGCCGAGGCGGTTGAAGCCGTGAACGCCGCCCGTCACTTCACCCGCGGCATAGAGGCCGGGCATCGGACGCGACTGGATGTCGAGCACTTCGCTTTCGGTCGTGATCGCGACGCCGCCCATCGTGTGATGGATGCCCGGGGCGACCTCAACGGCGTAGAA
>CABUOH010000308.1 GCA_902493085.1 uncultured Sutterella sp.
TTTTCAGATCCGCATCGGCCGCGAGCGCCGGATGGCCGGGTGCCGCGACGATGCCGTGGTCGACCTCAAAGAGCGGCTCCTCGACGAGCGCGGAGAGCTCTTCGTGCTGATAGCGGCTCGTCATGACGAGCGAAATGTCGAGTTTGTCGGCGAGAAGCTTGGGCACGCAGTCTGAGAAAAAGCCGCTCGTGAAGACGAGCTTGACGGCGGGCCAGCGGCTTCTGAAGTTTGCCATCGCCTCGACAAGGACTTCGGGCGGAAGCGTCGGCGTCACCGAAATGTTGAGCGTCGTGAGCCTGCCCGTCGCGGCGGCGGCAACGGCGGCTGCCGCCCGGTCCGCATTGGCCGCAATGGTTTCGGCGTAAGGCAGCAGGCTTCGGCCGGCGGCGTTGAGCCTCAGGCCAAGAGCGCTCCGTTCAAAGAGCGGTGCCCCGAGATCCGACTCGAGCTGGCCGATGGCTTTGGCGACCGTCGACGGCGTGAGACAGAGCTTCTTGGCCGCCGGGCGCACGCCGCCCGTGGACACGATGGCCAGAAACGCCTTGATTTGACGAATTTTCATGAAGAACCTCCGGGCGGCTGCCCGAGGCGATGGATCGAAGGATGACGGTACCTGCATCCATTGTCTCGAATATCGCGCAATGGGAGCCATGCAGGCCAGGTGCCGTCGCCGGCGGCGAGAAGAGCCTCACGGCTTTCGCGTCAGCAACCATTCCAACGCATTGCATTGCCGAATGCCTTCGTGATCCATGTCCGGGTCGTCGTCGAGGGTGAGCAAGAGTTTGGGGTAATGGTCCTTGATGTTTTGCAAGGGCCTCAATTCCCGTGCAAGGGTGTCGGGATCCCGCACGGTTGCCGACACCTGGATGTATTGGTAGCCGTCAGCCGATTTGGCAACGAAGTCCACTTCCGTCTGATCGACGCGCCCGACGTAGACTTCAAATCCGCGGCGCAGCAATTCGAGATAGACCACATTCTCCAGCGTGTGCCCAACATCCATCGCCTTGTTGCCGAGTACCGTTCGGCGAAGCCCAAGGTCAACCAGATAGTATTTTTCCAAACGGGCCAGCTCAGCCTTGCCGTGAATGTCGAAGCGTCTCGCTTCATAGAGCACAAAACAGTCCGTCAACGCATTGAGGAACTTGTCGACGGTTTTGACGTCGCACTTTCGACCCTGTGCATTCAGGTAGTCTGCAATTCGTTTGGGCGCAACAAGGCTCCCAATATTTTCAAAGAGAAAGCGACAAATGCTCAGAAGGAGCGACGTGTCCGAGAGCTTCAGCCGCATCGCCAAATCCTTGATCAGGATTGTGTTGAAGACCCCTTCATAATAAATCCGCACCGCCTCGGCATCGGGAAGAGAAAGCGCATAAGGGAAGGAGCCAACTTCCAGATATCGGCGATAGTTTTCACTGAGCGAGCCTTTGGCGTGAGTGCCTTCAACAAACTCTCCAAAGGACATCGGGAGCATCTTGATTTCGACATAACGACCGCTCAACAGTGTGGCGAGGTCTGAGGACAGCATCGTGCCGTTTGATCCCGTCAAATAGATGTCGACATGGTCGCGAATGTAGAGGCTGTCGATGACGCGCTGGAAATCCGAAACGTTTTGGATTTCGTCAAGAAAGAAATAGACGGTCTTTCCCGGTTGCAGCTTCGACTTCAGATAGGCATGCAGGGCTTTCGGGTCGGTCAGCTCAATGGCGTCATAGTCTTCGAAGTTGATTCGAACGATCCGCTCGTCTTCAACGCCACCTGCCTTCAGCTCATTGATGAAGAGCGTCATCAGGGTTGTTTTTCCGCATCGGCGGACGCCCGTGATGACTTTGATGAGCTGGGTGTCTCGAAACGTGCGCAGCTGGCGCAGATAGTCTTTTCTTGGAATCAGTTCCATCTTTAATGGTTTTTGCAAAGAAGTTGGAATGAATTCCAATTAATATAACATGGCCTCGCATGGATGGTTGGCTTTGGAGCCGTTTGGTTGCGTCTGTTTGTCCCAAGCCGGCATCCTGGTGATGTTCGGGTCTGGGTCTCGGAAGCTTGGAAAGGAAGCGGCCTTCCGTCTGCAGAGCGAACGTGCGAACGAAAGGCCGCGGAGGGCTCGTCAGATGTTGGCGCGGGCCTTAAGCTGCGGCGAGTTCGCGGCCGACGAGCCAGCCCCAGGTGGCGGCGCGGCCCGCGCACATGCCGGCGATCAGGTTCGGATAGGTGTTGGCGAAGTATCCGCCGCTGTCCTGACCGGCGACGTACAGACCCTTGATCGGCTGATAATCGCTGCCGATGGCCTGCATGTTCTTATTGACGCGGATGCCGTTATAGGTGCCGTCGATGGCGGAAATGACGCGCACCGCGTAGTACGGGCCGTTGTCCAGATTGGGCATCATATCCGCGCGCTTGCCGAACAGCGGGTCTTCGCCCGCGGCCAACACGGTCTGATAATCGGCAATCGCCTTCTGATAGACGCTCTGATCCGCAAA
>CABUOH010000309.1 GCA_902493085.1 uncultured Sutterella sp.
TCCCAGCCCTTGATGACCATGCCGACGCCGCAGACGAACTCGAGCGGCTCGCCGCGATCAAGACTGGAGTCGAACTTCGTGCCGTCCTCGAGCCAGCCCGTGTAGTGTGCGGCGATCGTATCGCCCTTCATCGCCTGACGGCCGGTGCCTTCGGCGAGTTCCTCGATCTTGAGATCTTTCAATTCTTCCTGCATGGGTGTAGCCCTCGTGTGTAGGTTGCTGATGACACAATCTTACAGCGTCAAGCCGTTGCTCTGGCAACAGGGATGCATTCGACGTTTCCGCCGTGTACAATGAATGCGCCGTCCGACAAGCCTTCACCGTCGGACGCGATGACCTTCAGCCTGCCATCCCGCAGATCCGCCTCCCTTCGCATCAGAGGGCACGCGGAACGGACCGCGGCGCACACCCGCGCGCCCGCAGACACTATTCCTGACAGGCTGCTCCCGCACGCCACAGCGTTTTGGCGGGCACATCCGATTTCGATTCCGCATACACCCAACCGACGCGAAGGGGCGCCCTCTTCTTTTCCGCGCATTCCGTGTCGGCGTGCATTGCTCAAGAACGATGACAAAAGACGAAAAAATCTCGAATTTCGAGCGCGTGCTGTCCTGGCTGCCCGAAGCCTTCAAGCTCTGGGCAACCTCCAATCCTTTTCTTTCCAGCACCCTCAACGAAGTCCTGAACGAACGCGACACGCGTCTTTCCGGCACGCCCTGCACGTCCCGCCTCAAAACCGCGATGACGGCGCTTCTTCAGAAACTCCAGGATCGTCGCGACAAAAGCGCCGCGCTCATTCTCTCCTCTTCGCGCGAGTCGGAGGAAACGGCCTTCACGCTCGCTTCCCGCATGTCTGAAGGCACCGGACTCAAGATCGCCGCCACGACGGGGATTCGAGACGGAGCAGGCCTTACCGCCGTTTTTGCGGATGCACCGGATCTCGTCGTCACCAATCCTAAAGTACTGGAAAAAGTCTTTGACAAGGGCTTTGCCGCTCCGGACTCATTCCGCACAATCCTCGTGGACGGTGCAGAATGGCACGATGTCATGGGCGACACGGACCGCATCGCTGCGCTCGTCGAGCGCTTTCCTGCCGCCCGTCAGCTTATCGTGACGGGCCCTGTCGCCGTCGAAACTTCGGAAGACCCCTACAACGCCATGATGCATGCGCCGGCCTTCTGCAGAGCCCCCGATGAAGCGCCTCGAGAATCCGCTCCGAAAGAGCGCGTGATTCTCGTACCCGAAGACAAGATGAGCGAAGCTCTTGCCCGCGAAGCCGAAAAGACGCCTGTTCTCTACCTTGTCTCATCGCCCGCCGAGAGCACGCGCATCACCAGCCTGCTCAAGGATGCGGGCGTTGCCGCCAAGCGTGCTTCCGCATCCCAATCCGCCTCGGCCCGAGAAACGCTCGTTCTCAAATTCATCGCCGGCCGAATCGATCATCTCGTCATGCCGCATTCGGTCATCGGCGAGCTCGAGCCCAATCGTGCAGGGCACCTTGTTCTGACCGACCTTTCCGGCGGTCCGGAACCTTATCTTGAACATCTGGCGCTGACGGCTGATGGTACGGGCGAACTCGTTGTAATCGTCACACCCGATACCCTTCCGCTTTTTGAAAAGCTTCTCGTTGCCGCCGAAAAGCGCCTGACGCTCGAAAATCCCTACAACCTGCCCGAACCCCGCACCGTCATCGGCCAACTTCTGCGTCGTGAAAAACTTACGATTCGCACAAACTACGGCCGCACACCCGAAGCCACGGACTCGAACGACGCCGATGGTCAGAACGACCACGGAGAAGGCCGCGGGCGGTGGGAGCGGCGCAAGCCCCGCGACCGCAAGGCAAAGAACAGCCAGCAGCGTAAGGAGGGCTTCCACAAGGATCGCAAGGACTTCAAAAAAGACAGCGGAGACAAAAGCTTCAGTCGGAAGCCCCGCAAACCCTTCAAATCCCGCCAGACCGAAACGATCTCCGGCCCGGTCCCTGCGGACGAAACGGATGTCGACGTTCTGCATACCGCGCCCATAGAAACCTCCCCGTCCGACCAGATGCCGACCAACAAGGCTCGCAAGACGTTCAAGGAGCGCCGTTTCGCCAAAAAACGTCCCCTCAAACAACCTCAAGTTGAGGCCGTTGAGACTACTGCCCCGACTTTCGCAACCTCAACTGCAGCCGAATCCATTGCCGCTCCCGTCTCTGAGACTCCGGAAGCCGCGTCCTCCAGCTCGGTCCAGAACAAGCCGCGAAATAAGGCATACTCCAAAAACTATCGTCGCAAGCAACGCCAAGCTCAGAACGCCAACGGTGAAGACCGCACGGCTCAGACTCCGGACAAGGTTGGTCAGAGTACTCAATCCCAACCCGCTGCACAGAACGATCACCGCCCTCAGGAAAAAAAGACGTTTGAAAAGAAGCGTTTTCAGAAAAAAAACAAGAAGGCGCCTGTTCAACCCAAACTCCGCGAACAGGAGTGGGAT
>CABUOH010000310.1 GCA_902493085.1 uncultured Sutterella sp.
CACGAGCCTTGCCTGCGCATCGGCGCCGCGCCCCGTGCAGGCGAGCGCAAGGCCGGGCAACGCACGGGAGCCGGCCTCGTCCAAGGCCTCGGGCCGCTGGGCGAGCCACGCTGGGGCGCCGCCCGCCACGACGGCGAGCGCCGTCCAGCTCCGGGGCAGGCCGCAGGTCTTCCCCGGCGGCTCGATGCCGTCAAGAAAGCTCACGCCGCCCGCTCCCGCCACCGCCGCACGAACGGCATCCTCCAGATGCGCCGCACCCGGCGCGCCGAGCACCACGACGGACGAAAACGGCGTTTTGCCGTTTTCCGGCAGACACCCTGCCGCCGCCTCGCGCACGGGCCCCGAAGCCACGGCCGCCACCATGCGCCCGGGCATGGCGTCGGGCCCGGAAAACACCGTCACGGCCTCCCGATCGCCCAAAAGCGCGAGCGCCTCGCGCGCGACGCCGTCGGCCCCGAGAATCGAGACGAAGGCGTCTCCCTCGAATACCGTACGCGCCCCCGAGGGAGAACCCTCGTGAAGCCAGAGTCTGATGTCGCGCAGTGCCATGAAGGACGTCTCCCGTGTTGGTTTGCATAATCCCCGCGCAGCGGAGCTGCCCCGAACTGCGCATGGCCTCATTGTAGAGACTTTGCGCACGCCTTCGGAGGGCTTCGCCCAAAACGCCGCAAAGGTCGCCGCCAGGATTGCCGCGAGGGACTCCGCTGCGGCGGCTCCCGCCGCCCCGGCCGTTCCCGTCCGCTCCCCTCAAAAGCCCGAACCTATGAAAGGCGAAATGTTCATAGCGAATGAGATTGCTTCTCATTTGATCCTAATCAAACTCCGAAGCATCTCTTAAAGATAACAATTCTCGCTCTCTTTTTCGGATTTCCCACTGCCGCAAGCAGAACGGCGACGCAGCCCCTTGCCGCGCACGCATTTGTAGCGCGAATGGTTCTCAGTTATATTCCGAACATTGTTGCACCATCAACGTTGAAACGCCGCGGCGCAACGGACTTCACTTCCAATTGGACACACGCAATGATGAACAACGCTCCCGTCAAATCGCTTCGACGCCTCACCGATCTTGAAACCGGTTCGAGCGCCTCGGTCGCCCGCATCAAGCTCGATGCCGCCGAAGAGGCCCGCCTCTCCGAGCTCGGCCTGCGCCCGGGCGCCGAAGTCCGCCGCCTTCAGGGCGAAGCCGGCCAAAGCATCCTCATCGGCGTGGGGGACGGCCGCATCGGCGTCAACTTCGAAACGGCAAGGCGCATCTACGTTTTCTGATTCCAAACACAAAAAATCAAACCCGACGAAAACAAACCAGACAAAAGGATCCCATCCCATGCTTCTCAAGGAACTCTCCCCGGGTGCGCGCGGCCGCATCGTCGCCCTCAAGAAGGATCACCCCGAATACCGGCGCCGTCTCCTGATGCTCGGGGCCACGCCCGGAGCCGAATTCGAGGTGATCCGCATCGCTCCTCTGGGCGACCCGGTTGAAATCCGCGTGCGCGGCAGCATGATCAGCGTGCGCCGCGACGAGGCCGCCATCATGGAAGTCGCCGTGGACTGAAGAACGGCGACCGCAAACCCTTTCCAACCCTTCAAGCGAACATCATGACGAAAAAAGCCATCTGCGTCGTCGGCAATCCGAATTGCGGCAAGACGACGCTCTTCAACGCCCTGACGGGCGCCAAGCAGGACGTGGGCAACTGGCCCGGCGTCACCGTTGAGAAGAAGACGGGTTCCTATGCCTGGCGCGGCGAAGAGGTCGAGATCACCGACCTTCCGGGCATTTATTCCATCACGCCGTCGTCCGCCGCAGGCGAAGACGAACGCGTCGCCCGCGACTACATCCTGACGGGCGAGACGGAATGCGTCATCAACATCATCGACGCCTCCAACCTCGAGCGCAATCTTTATCTCACGGCGCAGCTCATCGAAATGCGCGTGCCGATGCTCGTCGTCGTCAACATGCTCGACGTCGCCAAGCAGCACAAGATCGAGATCCGCCTCAACGAACTTGAGAAGGCCCTCGGCTGCCCGGTCGTCGGCATCGTCGCCTCGCGCGCCTCGGGCATCAGCGAACTCAAGGACCGCATCAGCGAATTCCTCGCCAACCCCGTCGTCCCGCCCATGCGGATCAAGTTCGACGAGCGCATCACCGCCTGCGTCGACAAGCTCGAGGCGGAACTCAAGGCGGGCGGCGTCGCCCGTGCGCGCTGGTTCGCCCTTCAGGTGATGGAGTCCGCTCCGGGCATCGAGGACAAGCTCCCCGCGGGCATGTTCGAGCGCGCCAAGGCGATCATGGCGCCCGTCTCCGCCGACTTTGACGACGATCTCGACATCGCCGTCGCGAGCGCCCGATACGAATTCGTGGGCGGCATAGCCTCGCACGCCGTCGTGCGCAAAGGCAAGCCCGGCGAGACGCTCACCGACAAGATCGACCGCGTCGTGCTCAACCGCTGGCTCGGCCTGCCGATC
>CABUOH010000311.1 GCA_902493085.1 uncultured Sutterella sp.
TCGCGCGGGCAGTGCGCGTCCTCGAGCGCGTGCGCGAGACGGTCAAGTCGGAGCCCGATGCCGCCCGCAGCGCGCTCTGGCACGAATTCATGACGAGCGCGCTCATGCTCTGCGGCCGTCCCGACAAGGCCATGGGCGTCGCCGTCGCGGGCGTCTGCGCCCACAAGGACAACGTGGTGCTGCTCTATCTCCTCGGCATTCTGCGTGCGGGCGCCGGCCAGAGCAGCGAAGCCGCGGATGCGCTCGAGCGCGCCCTCAAACTCAGGCCCGAAGATCCGGTCCTGCTTCATGCGCAGGGCGCTCTTCAGGAAGGCGCCTCGCTCGAGCGCATTCTGCTCACCCGTCCGCTTTGGACGGACGGCATCGAGGATCTTGACCGCACGGAGCCCGAATCTTCCCTTCGAACGCTGCGCATGGCCGCCGTCGGCCTCAGGCCGGACGGCTACCGCGATGCGCTGATCTCGCTTGACATCGCTGCGCTCGAGCCCGACGAACAGGGCTTTCTCACGATGACCGCGAAGCTCGGCGAAAACAACGTGCCGTTCGTCTTTGAGATGAACGACGCCGCCTTCTCGAAGATGGAGCCCGCCTGGCTCGCGCGACTCGTCTCGTCCGTTTTGGACGTGACCGCCCACGCGCAGATGCCTCCCGAACTGATTGAAGAGGTTCGCGTGAGGGTCGACCGCAGGGTGCGCGTCGAATTTCTGAAGCTCCTTCCCACGCAGAGTCCTTCGGCGCTCGAGTATTCCTTCGAGGTGCCCGTTCGCTGTCCGCGGATCGAAAGGGCTCCCGCTGCTTCTCCCGAGCTCGCGGCCGTCATGAAGCATCTTCGCGCGCTCGACCTTCGCTGCGACGACGCCGGGATCATCAGACGCATCAAGCAGTTGTCCAGGGAGCAGGTGACGCGGTTCTACGCCTTCGAGCTTGCCCGCGCGTTCGCCAACTGTCACGAATCCACCAAGCAGGATTACGAGACCGGCCTCAAGATCATGCGGGATTTGGGCAAGTGGGCCTTGTCCCGCTATGAGCCGCTCTTTTGCTACGCCACCCTGGCCTTCAAGCTCGGCCGCATGATGGAGGCGCAGCATCTCTTCAAGGCCTGTCTGGCACGCCGGCCCGACGACCAGACCATCGGGCCCCTGCTCGAGATCTGCCGGCGGAAGCTGCCGGTCCCCGTTTTTGACAAGTGCTTCCGAGCCCGCATCCCCGAAGTCTGGGCGGCGATCGAGGCCGAGGCGGCGAGTCTCGAGGAGAGGCTCATGCGCCCCGACGGCGCCGAGGAGGTTCGCCGTCGTCTCGAAACCCTCATGGCGCCCGTGTCGAGCACTTGGTGGCACCTTGACGTGACCCCGCACAACGGCCGCGTCCTGCTCGAAATCTCGCCCCACGGCTGGCGTCTCGAATGCTATCCGCTCCTCGAATTCGTGCGCCGCATGCCCGAGTCCCTCAAGTCGCGCTGGATCGTCGCGACGGGCAGGTCGGCCCGGCCCGACGACGTGATGTATGAAGCCTTCCGGGCGGGCAACGCGCTCCTCACCGCGGAAGGCGTGCACATCTGGCCCGAGCCGAGCAACGGCATGTGGCACCTGAAGGTCTATGTCGAGGGCTACAACTCCGCGATGGAGCGCGGGACCTACGATTGCTTCCATGCCGTGCGCACGCTCCTTGACCGCGCCTTGGGCGAGGCCGTCCGCCTGCGCTGGTGCGACGCCATTACGCTCCTTGACAAGGCGCCGCCGGGCGAAGGCCTGACCCTTCTTGAAATGCGCGACTTCCTGCGCGAAAAAGTGCCGGGATGCTTCGAGATGACGCTCGAGACCTACACCCGCATGCCGCACGAGTACGGCCTGAGCCCGAACCGCAACCCTCAGGCGCCGCTCTTGGCGGACGTCACCGAAGGCCTCACGCGCTGCCCGCCGCTCGGTCACCTCTATGGGGAGGGCAAGCCCGTCGGCATGGATGCGCTCGCCTCCGTCGGCGCCACCGCAGGCTTTTTCTTCTTTGACGTGGCGCAACAAAAGGACGGGGCCTCGAAGAATGCCCGCCGAGCAGAAGTCCGCGAGGCCCTGCAGGCGCATATCGAGAAGGCGTTTGGCCGCGACTACGTTGAATTCGTGGGTTATGCGAGCGGCCTGCGCTTCGAATACCTGCAGTTCTTCGCTTGGGACATCGGCACGGTCGTCGGCTGTGCGACCAAATGGCTCAAAGAGCGAGACGACGTCATCGTGGCGGGGTTCCACACCTATCTGCACGACGCGGAACATGCCTTGATCAAGCTTGACGAGGAGGCCGAGTCTGCGGTTGCGGCGCAGGAAGAGCAGATTGCGTCCTGCGAAGACGCGAACGACTACCAGGACTTCGATTTTGAGAACGATCCGCGCATGACGGCTCCTGCAATGGCTTGAGGTTCCGACAGCGTCGATTGACCCTCATAGGGGCGGCCTTTCCGGTGAGGAGAGGCC
>CABUOH010000312.1 GCA_902493085.1 uncultured Sutterella sp.
ACGAGCGTCAGAAAGACGGTGAGGCGCCTCAGTTGCCCGCGCCTTCTCGTCTGAATGAGCGCATGCATGAGCGCCGTGGTCGTCAGCCACGGAATGAAGGAGGCGTTTTCCACCGGATCCCAGAACCACCAGCCGCCCCAGCCGAGTTCGTTGTAGGCCCCCCAGGAGCCGAGCATGTTGCCCGCCGTGAGAAACATCCAAGTTACGATCGACAGCTTCGTCGTGAAGTCGACGGCGGTCTTCGACCAGCGGCCCGAGAGAAGCAGCGCGCACATGGCGGCGAACATGAGCGCGAGGCCCGCATAGCCCATGAAGAGCACGGGCGGGTGCAGGATCATGCCGATGTCCTGCAGGATCGGATTGAGGTCGCGCCCGTCGGGCGGCACCATCGGCAGGTTGCGCAGGAAGGGGGTCGAGGGGAAGAGGAGAAACGCGCAGAAGCCCGCAATGACGGCGAGCATCAGGCCCTGGAGCCTCGCCGTGAAGAGCTTGTCGGCGCAGCGCACCCAGCCCGCCGCGGCCGTCCCCATCGCCATGAGCCAGATCCAGAGGAGCATCGAGCCTTCGTGCGAGCCCCAGAGCGCGGCCGCCTTGTAGGCGGGCGCCAACTTGGTGTTCGAGTGGTTCGCCACGTAGGCGACCGAGAAGTCGTCGGTGAGAAAGGCCCAGACGAGCGCCGCCGTCGAAAGCGTGAGCATGAGCGCCGTCAGAAGCGAGGCCGGGCGGCTGAAGCCCGCATAGAAGTCGTCGCCCCGTCGCACGCCGTAAAAGACCGCGGCGGGGGCCAGCAGGGCCGTCATGGCGGCGATGATGAGCAGGAAGTGGCCGAGTTCGGGAATCACTTTGATTGTCCTGAGGTGGGTCCGGTCGGATGTATGCAGATTGAACTTTAGCGGGCGAACCTGCGTTCAGCCTTAAGAAAACTGTTCAGCCTTAGGAAACGCCGCATGACCGAAGGGCTCAAAGCCTGCGTGCCGCAAGCGTTCTCGCGCATATCGCAAAGAGCGCCGCAATCCAGGCGGCGAGTATGCCCGAGAGAACCGCGGCCGACGGCACCTCGAAGGAGAGAACGCCGATCACGGACTGATTGAGAAGCCTGAAGACGCTCGCCGGATTGGCCAGCATGAGGGCCGTGAGCGTGCCGCGCCCGAGCACGTCCGCGCCCGCGACCGTCACGACGAGAAGTCCCAGGTCGTAAAGCAGCACCGCAACGAACCAGACGACGAGAAGGAGCGCGAGCGCCTGCGCCTTGTGGCGCACCGAAAGGCTCACCCAGTAGGCGGCGAGCATGAAGAGAAGGCCGAGCGCCCACCCGCTCAGGATGAGCACGAGGAGAGAGCCGAGGAGTTCCCCCATGCCGTAGGGCACCGGCAGGAAGGCCTGAATGACCGGCAGCACGGCAAAGCCCAGCACGAGCACGAGCAAAAGCGCGGCGCCCTGCCCCAGGGCCTTGCCCGCGAGCCACTGAAGGCGCGTGAGCGGATAGGTGAGCATCAATAGAAGCGTTCCCGACTCGGCCTCGCCCACGAAGGCGTCGTAGGCGAGCAAAAGCGCGAGTAGCGGCAGCAGGAAGACCGTGAGGCTCAGAAGCGAATTCATCACGCTTGGCAGCGGCTGATACTGCAGCGTGCCGCCGATGGCGGCCGTGCCGAAGAAGACGGCGAGCCCCAAAATGGCAAAGAGCGCGCTCCCGAAGACGAGCCAGCGGCTTCGGAGGCAGTCGCGGAATTCCTTTCCCGCCACGATGGAGACGGTGGCGAAGGCGCTGATGCGGGCGCCCGTGCCGATGGCGGATGCGTTGCTTGTCGTCATGAAAGTTCCTCCACGGGCACGTCGAGAACAAAGTGCGCGAAGATCATCCCCAGGTCCGCCTTGCGAAGCTGGAAGTCGTAGACGCCGTGTGTCCCGGTGAGCCGCTTGACGACGCGCGCGACGTCGCCCTCGGGAACGGCCAGGTGCGAGCCCCGCACGTAGGGCGCGAGCTCGGGGTCGGCGAGCGCGGCGCCGCTCCCAACGTTCGTGATGAGCGCGGGGCCGCTTTTGCGCGAAGCGCTTCGAGCGTTCCTGCGCCGCGGCATTCGCCCGCCGCAAGAAGCAGCACCTGATCGAGATGGGGTTCGACGAGCGCGAGTTCGTGCGTGCAGACAACGACGGCGCAGCCCGCGTCGCGCAGTGCGGAGAGCTCGCGGTACATGAGGGATGAAGCCGCGGGATCGAGCCCCACGGTCGGCTCGTCGAGCATCAGAAGGCGCGGGCGCGTGAGAAGCGCCTGCGCAAGCCCCAGGCGCTGGCGCTGGCCCTTCGAGCACTGGCCGAGGCGCTGGCGCAGCACGACGGCGAGGCCGAGCTCCTCGACGAGCTCGTCGATGCGGGCGCGTCCGACCCCCTTGAGTCCCGCGAAGTAGCGCAGGTGCTCCTCGACGGTCATG
>CABUOH010000313.1 GCA_902493085.1 uncultured Sutterella sp.
CGCCGTGGGCTTTGACGAAGCGGCCGACACGGACGCGAACCTGCACTTTGCGGGCGACGTCAAGCTCGCCGACGGCTCCACCGTCGCCGTTCGCACCGCGCTCGACATCCTCGCCGAGATCGCCGCCCGCCACACCCCGGAAGCCTCCCAGAAGATCACGGGCATTCCGGCCGACGAGCTCGTCAAGCTCGCCCGCAACTTCGCCAACCTCAAGGGCGTCGTCGACGACGGCTGGTACTCCTCCAAGAACGGCAACGACATCGAGCTCTATCAGCTCATCAACATCCTCAACGCCTTCAACGGCAACGTCGACCGCGAAGGCGGCATCGTCGTGACCGCGGGCGGCGGCTTCAAGCGCCCGGGCGTTTCCGCGGGCAAGGGCCCCAACGGCGAAAAGTGGGACATGGTCGACGCCAAGCGCATCGACAAGATGCTCTCGCCCGAATCCGCGGGCAACCTCTGGGCCGCGCTCGAGGCGATGATGACCGGCAAGCCCTATCCGATCCGCGCGCTCTTCTGCGTGGGCACGACGCTCTTCCACCGCGAGTCGGACTCCATCCGTCTTGCGAAGGCCCTCAAGACCCTCGACCTGCTCGTCGTTCAGGATCTGATGCCGCACGAAGTGTGCGACTACGCCGACTACGTGCTCCCCGCCACCTACTTCATCGAACGCCGCGAAACCGCCGGCGTGAAGTGGGCGCTTGACGGCTCCGTGCACATGAACGACGCGGGCATCCGTCCGCCCGAAGGCGTCGAGGCCCGCCACGACGTGTGGATCCTCCTCGAAATCCTTCGCCGCGCTTATCCGGAACGCGCCGAACGCGTGGGCTACAAGGAATGCAAGACCGCCGACGAATTCGACGCCTGGTGGAATGCGTTCGACGACAAGGGCATCGTCAAGTTCGTCAAGGACCAGGAAGCCAAGAATCCGGGTTCGGGCGAAAAGATCCTCGCCGACTTCAAGACCAAGGGCTGGACCACGGTCAACAAGAAGAAGTACGGCGTCTATCCCTGGAAGAAGCCCTTCGGCACGCCCACGGGCAAGATCGAAATCTACGGCTTCAAGTCCTTCGCCAAGCCCGGCTACGACCAGATCAAGCCGATCAGCGACTACGCGCCGGCGCCCGCCTACACGGCTCCGAAGCCCCGCAGCAACGAGTTCGTCCTCGTCTCGGGCAAGAACTGCACGTCGTCCTCGGGCCTCAACATCTTCGCCGCGACCACCCGCTTCACGGGCGACCGCACCCTCTGGATGAACCCGTACGACGCCGAGCGTCTGGGCATCGCCGACAAGGAAAAGGTCATGGTCGAAGGCGTTGACCGCGACTATCAGGCCGAAGTCGTCGTCACCGTGACGAAGAAGGTCATGGCGGGCAGCGTGTTCGCGTTCGGGTTCTCCGGCGGCGTCCGCACGAAGGAGCTCGTCAACGATCCGCGCTTTGACTTCGTGAAGGAAGGCATCAACTCGCACTGGTTTGCAACCGGCTATGCGCAGCCCGTCGTCGGCAACCTCGCCAACAACAGCTGCATCCGTGTCAAGCGCATCAAGGGATAAGTCACCATGAAGAAAGTCAAGAAACAGCTGGCGCACCTCTTTGATGCGACCCAGTGCATCAACTGCGGCGCATGCACGACGGCCTGCGCCCAGACCAACTACCCGGACCTCATCAACGAGTTCATCCCGGCCTGGAACACGGTGTGCAACAACATCCGTCAGGTCAAGGTCGAGAAGAACCGCCCGATGCAGCTCCTCGTGCAGTGCCAGCAGTGCTCGGAAGCGCCCTGCGTCACGACCTGCCCGTTCGGCGCCAACTACTATGACGAGAACGGCCTCGTGCGCAACGACCCGAAGCGCTGCATCGGCTGCAACTACTGCATCGCCTCCTGCCCGTACGACGCCCGCTGGTCCAACCCGAAGACGGGTCTGCCGAGCAAGTGCATGGGCGAGGGCTGCCTCGAGCTCATCAAGGGCGGCAGTCTTCCCGCCTGCGTGACGGCCTGCCCGGCGGGCGCGCGCCTTTTCGGCGACACGCTCGACCCGGCGTCCGACATCTCCCGCAAGATCGCCTCTTCCAAGACCCAGACGCTCCTTGAGAGCCACGGGACCAAACCGAACTTCTATGTGGTGGTGCAGAAATGATGGATCTCTCCGACTTCACCGCGCAGGTCCAGGCCGCCCACTGGGGCTGGACGATCGCGCTCTTCCTCTGGCTCGTGGGTCTCTCGGGCATGGGGATGTTCCTCAACAACTGGGTGCGCGAGAAGGCGCTCGTCTACGTCTGCACGGTCACGGGCATCGTGGGCACGTTGCTCGTCGTCAGCCATCTGACGCGCATCCTCAATCTGCCGATGGCCGCCATCTCTTCTCTCCTTGAGATGAGCTTCAACTTCGGCAGCTGGATGTTCATCGGCATCTGCCTGCTC
>CABUOH010000314.1 GCA_902493085.1 uncultured Sutterella sp.
CACCAGGAGAACGGCGATTCAGGTGAATTGACGGAATCTGACCCCGTGCCGGGCAGGGCGGAACCCCAGTTTCGCTCCCGGCACATCGTCTTTGGATCTAGGAGACCATTGGAAATGAAAATTATCTACACCGACGTGCTCGTGATCGGTGGCGGTCTTGCCGGTCTGCGTATGGCCGTTGCTGCCAAGCGCCGTGGGCATGACTCGATCGTCCTGTCGCTGGTTCCGCCGAAGCGCAGCCACTCCAAGGCTGCCCAGGGCGGCATGCAGGCTTCGCTCGGCAACGTCATCAAGGGCGTCGGCGACAACGAAGACGTTCACTTTGGCGACACGGTCCGCGGCTCCGACTGGGGTGCCGACCAGGAAGTCGTCCGCATGTTCGTGAACACCTCCCCGAAGGCCGTGCGCGAGCTCGCCGCTTGGGGCGTGCCCTGGAGCCGCATCACCCCGGGTGACCGTCAGGTCATCATCAACGGTGAGAAGGTCACCATTACCGAACGCAAGGAAGCCGCCGGCCTCGTCGCCCAGCGCGACTTCGGCGGCACGAAGAAGTGGCGTACCTGCTACGTGTCCGACTGTACCGGCCACTCCATGCTCAACGCTGTTTCCGACCGCATCATCGCCGAACAGGTTCCGGTCATCGAACGCGTTGAAGCCCTCTCTCTGATTCACGACGGCAAGCGCTGCTACGGCGCCATCGTCCGCTGCCTCATCACCGGCGAACTCATGGCCTATGTTTCCAAGGCCACGGCAATCGCTACCGGCGGTGCAGGCCGCGTCTATCGCGTGACGACGAACGCCGTCATCTGCGAAGGCACGGGCTACGACCTCGCGCTCGAAACGGGCGTCGCCTCCCTCGGCAACATGGAAGCCATTCAGTTCCACCCGACCGGCATCTTCCCGGCCGGCATTCTCGTGACGGAAGGCTGTCGCGGCGACGGCGGTCTTCTGCGCGACGTTGACGGCCACCGCTTCATGCCGGACGTTGAGCCGGAAAAGAAGGAACTCGCTTCCCGCGACGTGGTCTCCCGCCGCATGGAAGAACGCATTGCCCAGGGCAAGGGTGTGAAGAGCCGCTTCGGCGAACACATCTGGCTCGACATCACGTTGCTTGGCGAACATCACATCAAGCACAAGCTGCGCGAAGTCTACGAAATCTGCCACTACTTCCTCGGCGTTGACCCGACGAAGGAATGGGTGCCCGTCCGGCCGGCTCAGCACTACACCATGGGCGGCGTGCGCACGAAGCCGACCGGCGAATCTCCGACGCTCAAGGGTCTCTTTGCCGCCGGCGAAGCGGCCTGCTGGGACATGCACGGCTTCAACCGCCTCGGCGGCAACTCCGTTGCTGAAACCGTCGTGGCCGGCATGATCGTCGGTGAATTCATCGCCGACTTCTGCGACAAGGCTGAAAACGGCATCGACATCCCGACGTCCCTCATCTACGGCGCTCTTGCCAAGGAAGAGGCTCGCCTGAAGTCCTTCACGAACAACGGCGGCTCTGAAAACGCCTATGAACTGCGCACCCGCATGCAGGAAATCATGACGACCAAGATCGGCATCTTCCGCAAGGGCGCCGACATGGAATCCGCCGTCGCCGAGCTTGAAGAACTCTACAAGCGCTCCTTCAAGGTGTCCGTCAAGGACGTGGTCGGCCCGAACCCCGAGCTCATCTACGCCTACCGCACCCAGAAGATGCTCCGCGTGGCCCTCTCCGTGGCCTACGGCGCCCTCAACCGCAAGGAATCCCGCGGCGCTCACTACCGCGAAGACTTCCCGGTTCGTAACGACATCGAATGGCTCAACCGTACGATCGCTACGTGGAAGGAAGGCGACACGCTGCCGACCCTCAATTACGAAAAGCTTGATATCAGCAAGATGGAACTTCCCCCGGGCTTCCGCGGCTACGGCGTGAAGAACTACATCGAAAATCCGGAATCGGCCAAGCGCCAGGCTGAAGTTGACGCGATCCGCGCCAAGATGGAAGCCGCCGGTGCCGACCGCTTCGCTATTCAGGACGCCCTCATGCCCTATCAGGATCTGCTCCCGCAGCGTCTCAAGGGCAAGAACGAACGCGTCGATGAACCGCTGAATGACTAATTTTGGAGATTGACGTCAAAATGGCTGATATTCAACAGACCACCAACAAGCAGCACCGCATGCTCAAGATCAGCATCCTGCGCTTCAATCCGCAGGATCCTGAAAGCGTGCCGCACATGCAGACCTACGAGCTGGAAGAATCCGACTCCATGACGCTGTTCATTGCGCTCAATGAACTTCGCGACACCCAGGATCCGACGCTCCAGTTCGACTTCGTCTGCCGCGCCGGCATCTGCGGTTCCTGCGCCATGATGATCAACGGCAAGCCGGGTCTCGCCTGCCGTACGCTGACGCGTGACCTTCCGACGGAATTCACGCTC
>CABUOH010000315.1 GCA_902493085.1 uncultured Sutterella sp.
CCTCCAGTTTTTCGATGCGCGAATAGTCCTTGAACGTCTTTCGCGCCCGGACAACCGCCTTGAAGAAATCGTTCCCGCCGACGAATTCGATCGCAGGCAGATTCGCAGCTTCCGCGGCGGCGATCGCCCTTCCGATGCCCCGCACGCCATTCCTGCAGCCATTCGCGTGGCGCATCAGCGAAGCGAGCGCCTCATTGCGCCTTCTCGGCGCACCGTCGATCAGTCGAGATGCGGGCACGAGCGAGCGACCGGGATTGGTGATCTCAACTCGATCCTCGAAGATCTCGAGCATGGGTCCGCAACCGGCCATTCGGTAATCCTGGTGCACCAGCGCGTTAAGCACGAGTTCGCGAATGACGCCTTCCGGATACGTTTCGACGACGCGCCGGCGACCTTCGTCGATCACCTCCCGAGCGGGCAGAAGCGCCTTGAGGAGGCGCATGAGCCCATCGATGTCCGATGCGCAGCCTTCGTCCCAAAGAAACGCCTTCTCCGCCTCGAGACGGCTCCTGCCGACGTACCTGACGATGCGAAGGGCCTTGCGCGACAGCGCGGGAAAGTCGCTCAGTCTTCTTGCAAATGCAATGGCGCCCAAATTCGTGGCGGCATATAGACCGCTCCCCTCCCGCAGAAGCAGCCCGTCCTGCACCATGCGGCTCAAGAGCTCATCGAGCTCAAGTCTGGGCAGACTCCGGGTACGACGATAGGCCTCGTCGGACAAGCCGGCCAACGCCTTGTCAGGCGCAACGCCTCGCGCCGCCGGCCGCCCGTCAAAATCCTTCTCAAAGGACCGCCACAGCCGGCGCTCCGTTTCCGGCAACGCCTGAAGCTTTTCGAGGGCCGAACCCACCCGCACCCATTCGACGCCTTCAAACGCTGCGGGCACGCGATCCGCGGCAGGGATCCGGATCATCAGTACGGGTAGGCCTTCCTTCGACTCGCACTCAAAGACGTCGAGCTCGATCCCGGGCGCGAACCCCGACTTGATCCGCAGCAGAACCTCCCGAAGCCGATTCGCCTCTTTCCGGACATCCGTGCGGATGCCGACCACGCACCGATCCTTCCCGTTGACGCCATAGACAAGATGGGCAAACGGCTCTTCCCAAAGAGCCGCGGCATTGGCAAGAGCGCACACGCATGGCCCGAGCGTCTCCCAATCCGGATCTTCTTGGAAGGCAATCCACTCCGGCTCACCCTCCATTCGGAGCATGTCGGAGAGGCGCAGCTGCAATTCTTCGGGCGCAGGTTGATTTCGCATCGTGAACGGGCATTCCAGCAAAAATGTGTTTGGCTTCCGACCCGCTGCAGGACGGGACGACTTCAGGACCCTCTGACGACCGGACCGGCACGAAAGAACTGAATATTATCCCTTTCTTTCGCCGCTTCCCTGCTCTTCGCGCCGTCCGCCTTCGGACTAGATCGCTCAAACACGGTATTCGTCCGAAAAAACAGCGCGTCGCCTACCGGCACAAGGGTTTTCAACATTCTTCATACCCATGCCGGGCCGGTCCCTTCAAAAAAGTCGCCTCTACGGGTTGTCACCAAGCCGAAAATCCGTATACTTCGTCGACCGATGCAGAACGCCCGCGGGGCGGACGCATCCTCAACCCAAACAACATCTGCCGGCCGGACTCCGAGGGAGTGCGGTCTTTTTTTCGCACGGATCATCTCCATCATGCTTGAATCTTTCGGCATCCTCAACATCTGGGCCTATGCGCTCGGCGCTCTGATCATCGTCATGATCCCGGGGCCCAACACGCTCTTCGTTCTCAAGACGAGCATCGTCGACGGCCGCCGCGCGGGCTTTTCCGCCGCCGCGGGCGTCTTCACGGGCGACGCCGTTCTGGTCTTTCTCGCCTACCTCGGCATTGCGGCCCTCGTGCTCGCGCACCCGGAAGTCTTCTTCTGGCTCAAGCTTCTGGGCGCTGGCTACCTCGCCTGGCTGGGCGGCAAGGCCATCCACGCCACGTTCTTTGCCAAGAAGGCTGAAAACGGCGGCGACGCGCTCGTCGTCAAGAAGAGCCGCAGTCTCGTCAAGGTCTACCGCAACGCCCTTGCGCTGAGCCTCACGAATCCCAAGTCGATTCTCTTCTACGTCTCCTTCTTCGTGCAGTTCATCGATCCGGCCTTCGACCGTCCGGCGATCTCCTACACGATCCTCGCCCTGATTCTCGAATGCTTCAGCATGGCCTGGATGACGCTCCTCATCACCGCAGGCGCCGACCTTCTCAAGTTCTTCGGCCGCCGCCCGTCCGTCGCCAAGCTCGGCAACACCGCCATGGGCAGCATGTTCCTGCTCTTTGCCTCGAAGCTCGCCCTGGACGCCTGACCGCTTCGCGCGCACTCTAACGAACGCACTCTAACGAACGCACTCTGAACGAAGCCCGAAGGCTTGACCTCAAATACAAACGGCC
>CABUOH010000316.1 GCA_902493085.1 uncultured Sutterella sp.
CGCCGTGGTGCTGCTCTATGTTGGGCACGTGCGCCGCGAGCCCGGGCTCGCCGCCAAGTGGCGCCGGGTGCTCGCGGACCGCACCGCCGTGGCAAGCGGCGCGCTCCTTTGCGTCTTCTTTCTCGTGGCCCTGGCCGACAGCGTGCACTGGCGTGCGGCGCTCCCGGGCTCGGACGCTTCCGGGACCGTCGTCTACGACACGCGGACGGTCTCGCTTCTCGACGCCGTCGTCGGAAGCCGGATCGCCGGGCGCGAGCGCAGCTATTCGGCGCCCTTTGCGCTTCGGGAGTTCGACAAGACGACCGTGATCGAGAACGGGGTCCCCGTTCGAGACTTTCAGCGGCTCGCCGGTGCGGGCGCCGGGTTCGCGGAAGAAGAGGCCGACGCGCGGCTCGCCCGTCGGGGCGCCCTGGGGCTCTTCTGCGGGCTTGCCGCCGCCGGAGGCTTTCTCGCGGCCTGCGGCCTGATCGGCGCACTCGGCCGAAGGAAGGCGCTTCAGACGGCGGACGCAGACCCGGGCGCCGAAGCGGGGCTTCTTGCCGGGATGCGGCGCACGCTCTCGCGCGCCAATCCGTGGCGCCCGGCGCTCCTCGTCTGGGCGGGCGTTCTTCTCGCAGCCGTGCTTCTCGCCTTCATTTGGCCCGAGCGCCATGTGCTCGGGACGGACACGACGGGCAACGACGTGCTCTACAGCGCGCTCAAAAGCATCCGCACGGCCGTGGCGATCGGGAGCCTCGCAACCCTCTCGACGCTTCCCTTTGCGGTCACGCTCGGCATCGCCGCGGGCTACTTCAAGGGCTGGGTCGACGACCTCGTGCAGTATGTCTACACGACGATTTCCTCGATTCCGTCCGTTCTTCTCATCGCGGCTTCGGTGCTCATGATTCAGGTCTTCATCGACAAGAATCCGTCGCTATACGAGACGGGGCTCGAGCGCGCGGACATGCGGCTCTTTTCGCTTGCCTGCATCATAGGCCTCACGGGCTGGGCGTCGCTCGCGAGACTGCTTCGCGCCGAGACGATGAAGGCGGCGGCTTCCGACTACGTGTCCGCCGCCCGCGCCTTCGGCGTGCCCGCGCCCGGCATCATGCTGCGGCACATTCTGCCCAACGTGGCGCACGTCGTGCTGATCGTGGCGGTGCTCGACTTTTCGGGCATCGTTCTCTACGAGGCCGTCCTCTCCTATGTGGGCGTCGGCGTCGACCCCGTCATGGAGAGCTTCGGCTCGATGATCAATGCGGCCGCGGCCGAAATGAGCCGCTCCCCCGTCATCTGGTGGAACCTGCTCGCGAGCCTCGCCTTCATGCTGGCGCTCGTTCTGAGCGCAAACCTCTTCGCCTCGGGCGTGCGCGATGCGTTTGATCCGCGCGCGTCAAGACGTGCGGGCTGAGCCTGAAGGAGAATGAAACATGCTCGAAGTGCGAAATCTCACGGTAGCCATCGACTCGGAGGCGGGCGAGCTTCGTCCCGTCGAAGGCGTCTCCTTCTCCGTGGCCGACGGCGAATGCTTTGCGCTCGTGGGCGAGTCGGGCTGCGGCAAGTCGATGACGGCGCTCGCGCTCATGAGGCTTTTGCCCGATGCCGCCCGCGTCGTTTCGGGCGAGGTGCACGCGGGCGGGACGGATCTGATGCGGCTCCCTGAGTCCGAGATGCAAAGGCGCAGGGGCTCGGGCATCGCCATGATTTTTCAGGAACCCGCTTCGAGCCTCAATCCCGTGCTTCCCGTGGGCGAGCAGATCGTGGAGGCGCTCATGCTCCACAAGCCCCTCACCCGTGCGCAGGCGCGCCGTGAGGCCTGCCGCTGGCTCGAGCGCGTGGGCATCGACGAACCCGAGCGGCGCATGAAGGCCTTTCCCTTCGAGCTTTCGGGCGGGCAGAAGCAGCGCGTGATGATCGCGATGATGCTCGCGAACGACCCCGAGGTCGTCATCGCCGACGAGCCCACGACGGCGCTCGACGTGACGCTGCAGGCCCAGATCATGGCGCTGCTCGGGCGCCTGCGCGAAGAGCGCCGGATTTCGCTCGTGCTCATCACGCACGACCTTGCGCTCGTGCAGTCCTGCGCCGACCGCGTCGCGCTCATGTATGCGGGCCAAATCGTGGAGGAGGCGAGGGCGGCCGACTTCTTTGCGTCGCCCAAGCATCCGTATGCGGGCGCGCTCCTTGCGGCCGTGCCCAGGAAGGACGCCGGCTTGCGAACCCTTCCGAGCATCGCGGGCCAGGTGCCCGCGCTCTCGGCGATGCCTTCGGGGTGCCGCTTTGCGCCCCGCTGCCCGAAGGCTTCGGCCGCCTGCCGGGCGCAGAGCGTCGGCATGGCGCCTCATCCGGGCGGAAGGCGCGTGAGGTGCCTGATGCCGGGCGCGCCCGCCGCGATGGCCGCGTCCGATTTGCCCGGACGCGTCCTGGGCGA
>CABUOH010000317.1 GCA_902493085.1 uncultured Sutterella sp.
TCGACATGAACGAGGAAATATTTGAAGGCCGCGGGCTCTTCGACCTCGTCGACGTCATGACGTTCGACTGGCGCCTCGCGGCGGGCAAGTACACGATGAGCGAAGAGGAGTTCGAGTGGCTTTCCGAACAGGCGGGCCGCATCGTGCGCTTTCGCGACGCCTACATGTATGTCGACAAGGCGCTCTTGGGCTCCATCCGCCGCGAACTTCACGGCCAAAGAAAGCTCACGAAGGCCGAGCTCATCCGCGCGGCGCTCTCGGGCGGCATCCGCGCCAACGGCGTTCGCCTGAGCGCGCGCCTGCAGGCGGCCTTCGACAGGCTCTTTGCCGAAAAGACGTTCGAAGTGCCCGAGACGCTTCAGGCGACGCTGCGTCCCTATCAGGTGCGCGGCTACTCATGGCTCATGCGCAATCTGCGCGCGGGCATGGGCGCGATCATCGCCGACGACATGGGGCTCGGCAAAACGCTGCAGGTGATTGCGGTGCTCGAAAAGCTTCGTGTCGACGGCGAGCTCGAAGACAAGCAGGTGATGGTCGTCGTGCCCACGACGCTTCTTGCGAACTGGACGCGCGAAATCTCGCGCTTTGCGCCGAACCTCAAGGTGTCGCTCTTTTACGGGCCGCAGCGCTCGCTCGCCGACGCGAAGGGTCACGTCGTCCTCACGACTTACGGAAGCCTCAAGGGTTCGATGAAGGAGCTCGAGCACAAGCACTTCCGCCTGGTCGTCATCGACGAGGCGCAGGCGATCAAGAACTACAAGACCTCCGCCTTCAAGCACGTGCGCGAACTCAAGACCGAGGGCTTCATCGCCATGTCGGGCACGCCCGTCGAAAACGGCCTGATGGAATTCTGGTCGATCATGGAGGCGTCGAACCCGGGCATTCTCGGCTCGACGACGTCCTTCAAGCAGGACTACGTCTATCCGATCGAGAACGGTCACGACGCGGGCATCGCCGAGCGCTTCAAGCGCATCACGGCGCCCTTCATGATGCGGCGCCTCAAGACAGACCGCTCGATCATCAGCGACCTTCCCGACAAGGTGTCCGTCGACGAGTACTGCACGCTCTCCAAGGAGCAGATCGTCCTCTATAACGAGGTGGTCAAGCGCACCATGCGGTTGACCTCTGCAGCGACGCTTTCGTTCGCAATTCGCTCGTGCTGCAGATGATCGTGCAGCTCAAGCAGATCTGCAATTCGCCCGCACTCTTCGAGCCCGCGGGCGGCTTTGAGGATCCGAGGCTCTCGGGCAAGATGTGCCGCCTCTTCGACATCCTCGAGGAGATGCAGGCCGCGGGACGCAAGGTGCTCATCTTCACGCAGTTCGCGCAGATGGGCATGCTCCTTCAGGAGTGGATCGGCCTCACGCCCAAGGCGCGCCAGACGATGGTCGACCGCTTCCAGAACCGCCGTGACGAAAACGTCATGGTGCTTACGCTCAAGGCGGCGGGCTCGGGGCTCAACCTCACCGCGGCCTCCGTCGTCATTCACTACGACCTCTGGTGGAACGCCGCCGTCGAAAGCCAGGCAACCGACCGCGCCTACCGCATCGGCCAGCAGTCGACCGTGAACGTCTACCGCTTCATTTCAGCGAACACCTTCGAGGAGAAGATCAACCAGATCATCGAAGAGAAGAAGCGCCTCACCGAAATGACCGTGGCAACAGGAGAGAGCTGGATCGGCGACCTCTCAAACGAAGAGCTCGCCCACGTCTTCAACATGGCGGTCGACGAAGAGGACGAAGAGCACTTCGCCTGAGATGAGCGCTTGATGTGCGCCTGATGCGCGCGCCGCATTCGGCGGCAGGGGAAAGGAAGAAGGCCCGGCGGACATCCGCCGGGCCTTCTGCGCAAGCGACGCGGATGAGGCTAGACGAGGACCTTTTCGATGCCGCCGTTTTTCATCGTGCGGATGAACTGATCCCGCCAGTTCGCGCCCAGGATCGAGCGGGCCATCTCGACGACGACGTAGTCGGCCTCGATGTCGGCGCGCGCCTCGTAGCGCGAGAGCCCCTGCAGGCAGCCCGGGCACGTGGTGAGCATCTTGACGCGTCCCTTGACGCCGGCTTGGGTTCTGGCCCTTTCAATTTCCTCGAACTTGCGGTGGCGCACCTGGGAGGCGATGTCGGGGCGCTTGACGGCAAAGAGGCCGGATTCGCCGCAGCAGCGCTCGGACTGCACGACGTCGGCGCCCGTGAGCCTGCGCACGGTCTCGAGCGGCGGATTGAGCCGCAGCGGCGTATGGCACGGATCGTGGTAGAGGTAGGCGTCGTCGTGCACGGGCATGGTGATGCCGCGCTCGAGCAGGAATTCGTGAATGTCGATGATGCGCGAGCCCGGGAAGATGCGGTCGAACTCGTACGCGTCGAGCGCCTTGATGCAGGTGCCGCAACTCACGACC
>CABUOH010000318.1 GCA_902493085.1 uncultured Sutterella sp.
AGCCTGCTTTAGCAGGTGACAATAAAGCTTTCGACTTTAGTCGAGAGTTGTTTACCGATGGAATCCGCCTCACGGAAAAGCCTCAACGCGGCTGCGGGAGAGGGGCGTTCGCGGTTCAGCACCACAGAATCCGCGGCCGAGGCGGTCGCCGGGCGTCCTCCGCCGGTGCGATTGCATGTCCGAAAACGGCGATATTTGCGTCTCGTTTGACATCGGTTCGGCTGTCTTGGCGGTTTCTCCTAAGACAAGTCGACTAGATGCGGCCGAATCCCGGAGGGCTCCAACATAGAATGATTGAACGGGCCTCTGCGGCCCGCTGCAGACTCACATCATCAAGTACGAAGGAAATACTGCTCATGCGTTCTGATCCACTCAAGAAAGGCATCAACGCCGCGCCGCAGCGCGCGCTCCTCAAGGCTCTCGGTCTCTGCGACGCGGAAATCGAGCGCCCGCTCATCGGCGTCGTCTCCTCGCAGAACGACATCGTGCCGGGACATGTCTTTTTGGACAAGATTACGGATGCAGTGAAGCAGGGCGTGGCGCTCGGCGGAGGCGTTCCCATCGTCTTTCCGGCCATCGCGGTCTGCGACGGCCTTGCGATGGGTCACAAGGGCATGAAGTACTCGCTAGTGTCCCGCGAGCTCATCGCCGACAGCGTCGAGGCGATGGCTACGGCGCATCCGTTTGACGGGCTCGTTTTCGTGGCGGCCTGCGACAAGAATGAGCCCGGTCTTCTCATGGCCGCGGCCCGCCTCAACATTCCGAGCATCGTCATCTCGGGCGGCGCCATGCTCGCAGGGCGCGCCTGCGGCCGCAAGCTTTCGTACTCCGACATTTCCGAGGGCGTCAGCCGCTTCCGCACGGGGCAGATCGACGCCAAGACCTTCCTTGAGCTCGAGAACAAGTCCTGTCCGACCTGCGGGTCGTGCTCGGGCATGTTCACGGCCAATTCCATGAACTGCCTGACGGAAGTGCTCGGCATGGCATTGCCGGGCAACGGCACGATTCCCGCGGTCATGTCCGCCCGCTACCGTCTGGCCAAGGAGGCGGGCCTTGCGGTGATGGAGCTTGTGAGAAAGAACGTCTGCCCGCGCGACATCATGACGAAGGAGGCGTTCGAAAACGCGCTCACGGTCGACATGGCGCTCGGCTGCTCGACGAATTCCATGCTGCATCTGCCGGCCATCGCGCACGAGTGCGGCTTCGAGCTTGATTTGACCGAGGCCAACGCCATCAGCGCCCGCACGCCCAACCTCTGCCATCTCGCGCCTGCCGGCCACCGCTACATCGAGGAGCTCGACGAGGCGGGCGGCATTCCCGCCGTCATGAACGAGCTCGCCCGCGCGGGTCTGCTGCACGTCAATCTGCCGACCGTCACCGGCAAAACCCTTGCGCAAAACATCGAGGGCCGGGAAATTCTCGACACGGAAGTCATCCGCCCCGTCTCCGCTCCGTTTTCAAAGGAAGGCGGCATTGCGGTCCTCAAGGGCAACGTCGCGCCCGACGGCTGCGTCGTCAAGCGTTCGGCCGTGGCACCCGAAATGCTCGTGCATACGGGACCGGCCCGCGTCTTCGACTGCGAGGAGGATGCGCTTGAGGCCATCTACGGCGGCCGCATCAAGCCCGGCGACGTCGTCGTGATCCGTTACGAAGGCCCGAAGGGCGGTCCGGGCATGCGTGAAATGCTCAATCCGACATCCGCCATCATGGGCTCGGGCCTCGGCGGCTGCGTGGCGCTCATCACCGACGGGCGCTTTTCGGGCGCGACCCGCGGCGCGGCCATCGGACACGTGTCGCCCGAAGCGGCCGTGGGCGGCCCGATCGCATTGCTCGAAGAAGGCGACATGCTCACGATCGACATCCCGGCCAACAGGATCAGCGCGGATCTCTCAGACGAAGAGTTCGCCCGCCGCAGGGCCGCTTGGAAGCCGCGCGCTCCGCGCATCACGACGGGCTATCTCGCCCGCTACGCCAAGCTCGTCACGTCGGGGATGAGCGGCGCCGTGCTTGAGTAGCACGGGTAGCACGCCTTTGTCGGGCTCAGACCAAGGTGCCCGATGCCAGCTTCGACACGGCTTCGGCATTCGGTGCCTTGGTGTTTGGCACCTTGGAGTTTGGCACCTTGGAGTTCGCAAATTCGTATAATTGGCGTTCATTTTTCAACGCCATGACGATGTCAAAGGGAGCCCATGACAACCGACGCAGAAGTCGTTCCTCAGTCTGTTTACGACAAAATCCGCAAATGTCTTGCACTGGCCGCGAGTGCGACGGAGGCCGAGTCCGAAGCCGCCATGCGACAGGCTCAAAAACTGATGGCCAAGTACGGCCTTGAGAAGGCTGATCTGGACATTGCCGACATTACGGAGGGCGAGGTGACCGTTCACGGCTATCT
>CABUOH010000319.1 GCA_902493085.1 uncultured Sutterella sp.
TAAAGGGGAAACCGCCTTTTGTACCAGGGATGAAAGCGAATCATTTTCACCTTCGTGAGACGCAAGGTAAAGGCGCGTTGCTTCATCAAGGTCGGCTGGAACCGAAATGTTCCACAAGACATTCGGGACGCGACTGGCGGACTGGGTCATGAGAATTCCTATGGTTCGAAAGAACGATGAGTGCCGTTGCGACTTTGATCATAGTCACTTAGGTGACATGAGGCGTCCCGGCAATGCGGCTTTCGCCTGCCTTCCTCCATCCGTGCCCGTCAAGAGGTGCGCCACGGCGTCGCCTTTATGCATCATCCGCATCGCGTCTCCTGTCGATGCTCTTCATTCAAATCCCGATCGAGCCCTTAATTGGTCATTGTTCGGCCGGTGATATGTTTAGGATATTTTATCTAGATCGAGTGAGCTTCTAATCAGTATTTCCTAGGGCATACTGCCTGCCCCGTGCGGGACGGCGTCAGAAATTGGCGATTTTTCTCGAAATCTCTCTGCCGCAGGTCTGCGCAGGGCGGACCTTTTGATGCAATATCTGCATGTTTCCTCTCCGTCGCCCGCCGGGCGCTCCCTTTCGCGGACGGAAAACGAAGTCCCCCAAGAAAACAGAAATACTGGAGAGCCAGGTCATGACTCGACTCAAAGAGGAGGCGCGGCGCCAAGCCGGCCTCAATGGGCTTTATCGTGCGCAATGCGAGCACGACGCATGCGGCGTGGGCGCCGTCGTCAACATCAAGGGCAAGCCGTCGCACAAGATCATCGAAGACGCGCTCCTGATTCTGCACAATCTTGATCATCGAGGCGCAGTGGGCGCCGATCCGCTCTGCGGCGACGGCGCGGGCATTCTGATTCAGATTCCGGACGCATACTACCGCGAGGAGATGCGCGCGCAGGGCGTGGAGCTCCCGGCCGTGGGCGACTACGGCGTCGGGATGATCTTCCTGCCGCAGGAGGCCGCCTCGCGCGCCGCGTGCGAGCAGGAGCTCGAGCGGTCCGTGAGGCGCGAAGGGCAGGTCGTGCTCGGCTGGCGCGACGTGCCGGTTTGTCAAAGCATGACGATGAGCCCGACCGTAAAGGCGAGCGCCCCCGTCATTCGCCAGATCTTCATCGGGCGCGGTCCCGACGTGATGGTGCAGACCGCGCTTGAGCGCAAGCTCTACGTCATTCGCAAGACGGCCTCGCACCGCATTCAGGCCTTGAAGCTCACGCACGGCTCCGAATACTTCGTGCCGTCGATGAGCACCCGCACCGTGGTCTACAAGGGGCTGCTCCTTGCCGATCAGGTCGGCGAGTACTATCTCGACCTTCAGAACGAAAAGGTAGAGAGCGCGATCGCGGTCGTCCACCAGCGCTTCTCGACCAACACCTTCCCGAGCTGGGAGCTCGCGCACCCGTACCGCTACATCGCGCACAACGGCGAAATCAACACGGTTCGCGGCAACAACTTCTGGCTGCGCGCACGCGAGCAGGTCTGGCAGTCGCCGGTTCTGGGCGGCGACATCCGCAAGCTCGCGCCGATCATCTACGACGGCCAGTCCGACACGGCGAGCCTCGACAACGCGATCGAACTCCTGGTGATGTCGGGCTATTCGCTCGCGCAGGCGATGCTCATGCTCGTGCCCGAAGCCTGGGAGAAGTCGGAGACGATGGATCCGGACCGCCGCGCCTTCTACGCCTACCATGCCCCGATGATGGAGGCTTGGGACGGTCCCGCCGCGATCGTCTTCACGGACGGCGTGCAGATCGGCGCGACGCTCGACCGCAACGGCCTGAGGCCCGCGCGCTACGTGCTCACCGACGACGACACGGTCGTGCTCGCGAGCGAAGTCGGCGTTCTGCCGATTCCCGAAAGCCGGATCCGCCGCAAGTGGCGCGTCGAGCCCGGCAAGATGCTCCTCATCGACACGGGCCGCGGCCGCATCATCGAGGACGACGAAATCAAGAACCAGCTCGCGCTCGCAAAACCCTACCGCGAATGGGTCGGCCGACTCAACCTGAGGCTTGCAGACCTCGCCGGGGCGGCCGACGAAGAGCCGGCCGAAGCGCCCGAACCCCGCCGCGTCAGGGAGCTGCAGCGCGTCTTCGGACTCACGCAGGAGGACATCGACCTCATTCTCCTCCCGATGGCCAAAAAGGGCATGGAACCCGTGGGCAGCATGGGCAACGACGTCTCGCTCCCCGTGCTCTCCAAGCAGTCGAAGCCCCTTTCGAGCTACTTCAAGCAGCTCTTTGCCCAGGTGACGAATCCGCCGATCGACCCGATCCGCGAAGAGCTCGTCACGAGCCTCATCAGCTACATCGGCCCCAAGCCCAACGTGCTCGACATCAACGACGTGGAGCAGACGAGGCGCATCGAGGTCTCGCA
>CABUOH010000320.1 GCA_902493085.1 uncultured Sutterella sp.
GTGAATCCTCCCCGCCCAAATAATTGGACGGGGCTTCCTTCCGTTTACTAGAAGGACTGCCTGGGCCCAGATAGCGGGCAAGCTCAGAAATCTGCGTTCACATGGAACGCAGCTCCGCGCAAACCCGAATTAGAGTGTCCAGGGTGCGTGTGACCCTCTTGGCACATCCCGGAACTTTTGCCGAAATGCGCCGCCATTTCGTCACCGAAATGGACTTCTCGTACTCCCTCAGGAAGTACCGAGCTCCTATGTTGTACGAAGCAGACAGGTCGCACGAATAGCGCTTGCCTGTCTGAAACGTACACATGCTGTAGTTGTTCGTGTCTCTTGTAACGACACCGGTGCCGTCAAAGGCAAGCTTCGACGTGTTCCAAGCACAGACGCGACGAATGCGGATTCCGCACCTGTGCGCCTTGTGCTCCACCATCTTCTGGACAGACTTGGCTCGCCAGTGATGAAGTCGCTGACGTTTCGAGCCGCGTTTACGGCCCGCGAGATCAAGGTGTTCCATGACGATGACGTCGACCTTGAATTCGTTCGCAACTCCTGCGATGAAGTTGGCCGTCTTGACGGCAATGTCCTTGTTGACACCATTCGCTCTCGCCCAAAGCCTCGGCGTGCGTTTCGCACCGTTGCTTTGAGCTTTCTTGATGCGGCGCAAGGCACGTTCCAAAGAGTCTTGCTCTTTCGGCAGTTTTTTGAAAAACCTGCCGATGATAGTGCCCTTTGAATCCATGACCGAACACACGCATGCGTTGTTGATCCCAAGATCAACGCTCAAGATGCGCTGGGTGTCGAGAGACACCTTGTCCAGAGTAACTTTCTCCGAGAAGGAGAAATCCAGATACCATTTGTTCCCGCGCTTTCTCAGAGTCGGCGCCAATTCATTGCGAGTGGCGCAATGAAGCGCAATATAGTCGACATCGTGCTTGTCAAGCTCGACATCCACCCAGTCCCAGGTATTGCGAATGCGCACCTTGAGCTGAACGCTGTTGCGTCCGGTTCTTATGAACGTATTGTCGCGATACATGACCGGAAATGTTCTGCCAGCCTTCGGCAGACCGGGCGGCCTGCCCTTTTGCCCCGACTTCTTTTTCCATTTGGCTAAACGCGTTTGATACGACGACACCTGCCCGTTGGCCACCTTGATGGCGGCCCGGCGTAGGTAGCTCGGAAACTTGACGAAATCTTGGCAAAAGTTATACGCCGTCATCGGGCGCTTGATCGTGCGAACGCTCAGACTCTCTGCAACGCGAACGCAGTCGTTGGCGTGACTGAGATTTGCAAAGTGCGACTCCCAGTGTTCCATCATGAGTTCGATGAAGTAGTCCACGGCCCGACGATACACCTCGACCGTGTCGTCAAGGACGCGGTTGAAGTTGCGCAAGCGCACGGAGTAAGTGGACGTGACCTTCATCGAAGTAAGACTGCTGAATGGTTAGCGGGAATACTTTGAATGGTATCAAGCATTGCCAGATCTAGAGGGGTTAAATGACAAGTCATTGAGCACGAACAAAAGTGTTGCATCAAAATCGTAAAATGATCCTGTGATTTCGTGCTCTTGGCACGTCATTTGCGCTGTGCAACAGATGGTTTTCACGTTTATCCACAGGATCATCATGAAAATCGATGCATTAGCTGACTTCGTCAGCCCCGCTTAACCCCACCCATGTGTGCCACATGGATGGGGAATGCGCGGGGAATTCGTTCAAGAAGTCCATGGCCGCCCTCGCGGTCCTCAGTCTCAGCGCCGGCGTTGCCTGCGCTTCCGAAGTCACGCTCTACGGCATCGTCGACAACGGCTTCCTCTACAAGCACTCCAAGGTCGAGAACGGCGAAACCACGAAGACCGATTCCTTCGGTCTTGAGTCCGGCATCTCGTCCACGTCCCGATTCGGCATCAAGGGTTCCGAAGACCTCGGCAACGGCCTCACGGTGAGCTTCAGGCTCGAAAACGGCCTCAACTCCGACGACGGCACGTTCGGCGACCACGACCGCCTCTTCAACCGCGAATCCTCCGTCACCCTTTCGGGCGACTTCGGCCAGCTCTCTCTCGGCCGCATGGGTGCGATCGGCTCCGCCGCTGGCGACTATGACAGCGTCTTTGCGATCGGCGACGCCTTCGACGGCGGCGACGGCGACGTCTTCGGCCTTGCCGCTTCCGACCGCTACGACAACATGGTGACCTACCAGACGCCGAAGTTCGCCGGCATCCAGGCCACTTTCCAGTACTCCTTCAACGAAAGCACGCCCGACTTCAAGGGCCGTGAAAACTCTTCCGAAGTCAACCGCTACATGGGCATGGGCCTCACGGCTGAATTCGGGGCCTTCCAGGGCGTCGTCGGCTACGAACACCAGAACTACGCA
>CABUOH010000321.1 GCA_902493085.1 uncultured Sutterella sp.
TGCGGACCTCGACATAGGGGGCCTAGCCGCAGCCTGCATTCTTGCCCTCGACCTTGAACTCACGCGCGAAGTCGTGGAAGCCGAAGGCTTGGACATCCTTTCCGTGAGGCTCCCGGGCGGCTTGTGCGAACTCGTCTTTGCGCCCGAAGGCGTTGATCCGGCGGAGCTCGGCAATCCCGACGGAACGCCGCGCATGGTGCTCACGATCGGGTAAGCCCGGACGGGGAGGCAGCAATAAGAAAGCAGCAATAAGGAATTGACAAAAAGGAAAGGCCGGGCTTCATGGGAAGCGCCGGCCATTCTTTTGAGTATGCGAAGCCCTACCAGGATACGATGCCCTTTTGGTCGGCGTCCGGCAGATCAGCCTTGCTGAAGTAGACGACGTCGTCGGCCGGAATGCCCCTCTTCTTGGCTTCGCGCCAGTGATTGAGAAGACGGAGAACACGGGGCGAGAGGTAGAGAACCGCCGCGAGGTTGACGAGCGCCATGACGCCCATGAAGAGGTCCGCAAGATTCCAGACGAGCTCAAGACTCATGACGGAGCCCAGATACACCATGCCGATCACGGCAAGGCGAAAGATCGCGTGCGTGCTTTTGTTCGAGGTGACCGTGTTGAGCGCCATGTCGCTGTAGAAGAAGTTCCCGATGACGCTCGTGAGCGCAAAGGCGCAGACGACGAGAAAGAGCCAGACGGAGGTCCAGGCGCCCATGCTCGAGATGAGCACCGTTTCCACGAGCTTGATTCCGTTCTCTCCCGACGAAGCCCAGTTCGGATCGAGAAGCACGATGAAGGCCGTGGCCGTGCAGATGATGAAGGTGTCGACGTAGACGCCCGCCGCCTGCACGAAGCCCTGCTCGACGGGATGCCGACACCGTGCCGCCGCTGCGGCATTCGGAACCGTTCCCTGGCCCGCCTCGTTTGAATAGAGTCCGCGCCGAATGCCCGTCATCATGATGAAGCCGATCCCGGCGCCGCCGGCGGCCTCAAGCGAAAATGCGTCCCGCACGATGGAGACGAACACCTCCGGGATGCGGTCGAAATGCAGAATCAGGGAACCCGCGGCGAGCACCAGGTAGGCCGCAAGCATCAGAGGTACGATCCTTGACGAAAAGGCCGCAAGGCGCTTCGGCCCCGCAAACGCCACCCATGCCGCATAGGCCGCAAGCACGAGGCCGGAAAGCCAGCGCGGCGCGTCGGTGACGCTCTCAAACGAAATGGCGAGCGTGTTGGAGAGGACCGAATTGAAGATGAGGCCGTCGGAGACGGCGAGAAGCACCGCAAAGACGACCGCCCCGGCTGCGCTCCCGCACCCGTAGCGAATGTAGGCCGAAGGGCCGCCTACAAAACCGCCTTCTCCGTTGGGACGCTTGTAGAGCTGCGCAGCCGTGCTTTCCATGAAGCCCGTGGCAGCTCCGAAAAACGCGCTCACCCACATCCAGAAGATGGCACCCGGGCCGCCCACTGCAACGGCAATGGCGATGCCCGCGATGTTGCCTACGCCCACGCGCGCGCCGGTCGAGAGGCAAAAGGCCTGAAACGGCGTCAAGCCCTCGTGCACGGTCTTCATGGAGAGGAGACGCACGACGTCGCGGAAAAAGACGGCTTGGATGCAGCGGGTCTTCCAGGTGAACCAGATGCCGGCGGCGACAAGGAGAGCGGCGAGAAAGTTGTCCCAGAGAAAGCCGTTGGCGGCCTTCACGAGGGTGAGAAGCGCGAGTTCGAGGTCGGAGAGAAAGTCCGGCATGGCGAGGAATGAGGAAGGAGCGGTTGGTTTGGAGAAGTCTAAGGCAGGTTGTGCCAAGGGAGGATTTTACAAACCTTCGGGCAGATTTCCGTTAAGGACATCTAGTCAGCGTATCTTGCCCTTGCGTACCGCGTGAACCGCGCGCTCATCGGTGAGCGGCATCATGACGAGCGGTTGCCCGAAAGACAAAGAAGGGACCAAGAGATCCCTTCTTTGATGCTTTGGCCCGCGAACGGCGTTGAGGTTAAGCCGCGCAGATCGAATGCGTCAGAAAGCCTTTCGGAACCCGACAGTCCACTTCCAGCTTTCAGTGACCTCGGATCCGCTTGAGCGCTCAAGGTCGACGTAGGCGTAGGCGCTGTTTGACAGCCTCAAGTTGGCGCCCAGGGCATATTCCACCCACGTGCCTCCGAGTTCGTCCTTCAGGTGCTCGGTTACCAGAAGGCCGTCGTTTACTTTGGATGCCGTGCTTTCGGCGTCACCCATAAAGTCGTGCAGAACTGCGGCTCGAGCGTAGATCGTGCCTTTGTCTTCAGGGAACATGAAGCCGCCGCGAATGCCAATGCGGCCGATGAGGCTCTCATAGTCGTCCTGCTCAATTTTC
>CABUOH010000322.1 GCA_902493085.1 uncultured Sutterella sp.
GTCTTCACCGCCGCCAAGAACGAAGCGGCGCTCGAATCCCACTGCTGGATCGGCAAGCCCGGCGACGTCTGCCTCGACGACAGGCTGCGCGCAGGCGAAAAGGGATCGGCTGCCGTCGGGCTTCGCAACTGGGACCTTCAGATCCTCAAGCCCTGGCTCCCGCCGCTCACCCAAGTGGCGGGCTCCGTCAACGGCACCGCAAAGGCGAAGTGGGATCTCGCCTCGGGGAACCTTCCCGAAATCGACGCCTTCGTCGATGCGGGCGGCATGAGCGTCACGCAGACGACGGGCGAAGAGCCTCTCGTCGTGCATCTTGACGCCGTCACGCTCAAGGCCCGCACGGGGAAGGCGCGCGCCGAGGCGGACCTCAACGTGAAGATCCGCGACAACGCCGAACTCAAGGCCGCCGTCGCCGTGCTTGATCCCGCCCGAACCCGCAGGCTCGACGGACGCATCCTCTTCAACGGCGGCAGCCTTTCGATTCTCAACACGCTGATCGGTTCCGGCGAAAAGGTCGAGGGCAAGCTCAACGCCGACGTCTCCCTTTCGGGTTCGCTCACGAAGCCGCTTCTCACGGGCGGCATCAGTCTCACGGACACCCGCGTTTACGACGGCGCCGTGCCGCTCGTCATGAAGCCCTCGAGCCTTGCAGTCGACTTTGCGGGCGACAGTTCCACGCTGCGGGGCCGGCTTGAAACAAGTCAGGGCACGCTTGAGCTTTCGGGCGACGCCCAGTGGCGCGACATGACGCATCCGACGGCGAACCTTCACGCGTCGGGGCGCGATATTCTTCTCACGGTTCCGCCCTACGCGAAGGTCACCGTCTCGCCCGACGTCTCGCTCGCGGCCTCGGCCGAGCGGCTCTCGCTCAACGGCCGCATCGACGTGCCCGCCGCCATGATCACGGTGGCCGACCTGCCCGCCACCGCAACGGGCGTCTCTTCCGACGAAGTGCTGCTCGACCGCCACATGAAGCCCCGGGTCTCGAAGACCGCCACGATTCCGATCGACAGCAACATCGTCGTGCACATCGGCGACAAGATCTTCATCGACGCCTTCGGCCTCAAGGCCAAGCTCTCGGGCGACCTCAAGGTGACGCAGGACGCCAAACGCGGCCTCGGCCTCAACGGACAGGTCAACGTCGACGACGGTCGCTTCCACGCCTACGGCCAGGACCTCATCGTGCGCACGGGCCGCGTGATCTTTGCGGGCGCCCCCGACCGTCCGCAGCTCAACATCGAAGCCATCCGCAATCCGGAATCCATCGAGGACGACGTGACGGCGGGCATCCGCGTCACGGGAAGCGCCTCGCGCCCGAAGGTGACGGTCTTTTCCGAACCCGCGCTCTCCCAGCAACAGGCCCTCTCCTATCTGCTGCGCGGCCAGGGGCTCGACGCCTCGAACGACGACAACTCGATGATCACCTCAGCGCTCGTGGGCCTGGGCGTCTCGCAGACGGGCCGCATCATCGGCGAAATCGGCGACGCGGTCGGAATCCGGGATCTCGGCATCGACACGACGGGCGTGGGCGACAGCTCCCAGGTCGTGGTCTCGGGCTACATCCTGCCCGGCCTGCAGCTCAAGTACGGCGTGGGTATCTTCGACTCGCTCGCCACCATCACGCTGCGCTACCGTCTGATGCCTCGCCTCTACCTTGAAGCTGCTTCGGGCGTCAATCAGGCCTTCGACGTGCTCTACAGCTGGGAGTATTGACGAAGTCCGACGACCATCCTGACGATGAGGGCGCCTTCCTTGCGGAAGACGCCCTCAATTCGTTTTCAATCAGGCTGAAGCGCCGGGCTTAGAGGTCGGCGTTCTGCGTGCGCTTGGCGGGACCCTTGTAGCCTTCGGTTTCGATGAAGGCGGTGTCCATGGCGGCGACGCGCTTGCCGTCGACGTAGGTGTGGAGCCACACGTCATAGTTCGCGCCGGCTAGCATGTTCTGAGCAAGGCCCTTCTGCGTGAACGTGAAGACCATGTCCTTGAGACCGTCGCCGTCAACGTCGCGGGTTTCAGCCTTGACCGGCTGCGCGAGCTTGTCGCCCATCGTGATCTTGTTGCCGATGGAGGCGCGGCCCACGCCGCCCCAGGTCTGCTTCGGATCGGCCTTCGTGGCGTCGAGCCTGCCGCTCGAGAAGAGCACCACTTCAACCTTTTCGTCGCTCTTCGGGTCGAGGCTGTCGGCCATGACGGCGAGCGTCCACGGCGCCTTTTCCTCGAGCTTTTCAGCAACGGCGGCCTGCGCTTCGTTCAGCATGCGCACGTTGTAGGCATGCAGATACTCGACGGCCTTCTCGTTGGAGACCTTGAGAAGCGTCTTGGCATGGGCCGTGACGGCCGGAACG
>CABUOH010000323.1 GCA_902493085.1 uncultured Sutterella sp.
TTCGCTCCTGCGGGAGACGGGCCGCGACTGCGCGGGCGCTATTGAAATCCTTCCGCCCGATGTCGAACCCGTGAATGACGCTCCCGCATCGGGCACGCCATTGACGGATGACGAGGTTGTGAAGCGTCTGCGCTGGGCCTCTTCCCGGTCCGCGGGCAAATCGCCGCTCCCTGACTGGACGCCGGACGACTGCCGCTTTTCGCTCGCCGGCGCTCAGGACAAGTTTGCGCTTCTCAAATGGCGTGATCGATGGTGCGTGCCGTCGGGCTCGACCGCGACGACGCACATCCTGAAGCTTCCCATGGGCTTCATCGGCGCGCGCGGCACGACGGACTTTCGAGATTCGGTCGAGAACGAATGGCTTTGCCTCAAAATCTGCCGCGCCTTTGGTCTGGAGGCGGCTGATGCGGACATCGAGTGCATCGGGGACCAACGAGTGCTTGCAGTCGAGCGCTTCGACCGGTGGTGGGACGAATCGGGCGAGAGGCTCCATCGACTGCCGCAGGAAGACTTTTGTCAGGCGCTCGGCGTGCCCGCCGTTCGCAAATACGAGTCCGAGGGCGGCCCGGGCCTCAGGGACCTCTTCGCATTCCTGCAGCAGTCGGATGAGGCGCAGAAGGATCGACTCACGCTCTTTGCCGTGCAGATTCTCCTTTGGATGCTTCGTTCCACGGATGCGCATGCGAAGAACTTCAGTCTGCGGCTTTTGGCGCAATCGCGCTTTTGCCTTGCGCCTTTCTACGACATCGTGTCCGCTTGGCCTCTGATGGGAGACGGTCCCGACCAGTGGCGCCCGCAAAGCATCCGCATGGCCATGGCGCTGTTGGGCAAGAACCGGCACTACCATGCCGAACGCATCGAGGCGCGGCACTTCATGAGCACCGCGCAACGCGTCGGCCTTTCGCCCGACGAGGCGCAGGCCGTGATGGAGCAGACGATCGCTGCAACGCCGGCCGTCATGTCCGCCATGGAATCGATCATTCCGCCCGGCTTTTCGGAGCGCACCGCTCAAAGCATTCTCGCCGGGCTCGCCTTGTCCGCAAAGAGGCTCGAGGCGGGGCTCGACGCCTGGCGGCGGAGCCGCTGACAATGCTGATTCCCGAAGGGGGCCTGTTCACTCAATGAGCGGCAGCTCAAGGTCGAGCGCATCGGGATCTTCGCCCGGATGTCTTGCGGGGAGCTCCGACTGCCAGTGTTCGGGCCATGCGCCGTCCCGAACGGGCAGGAGTTCGTTGGGATCGTCGTAGGCGTGCCGCGGATAGTTGGCGAGATGGAGCTTCGTCTTGGCGCGGGTCACCGCCGTGTAGAGCCAGCGGAAGTATCCGGGCGTCGACCGGGGGCCGGCCGAGGCGCAGTCGACGAAGACGTGCGCCCATTCGCCGCCCTGGGACTTGTGGCAGGTGACGGCGTAGCCGTAGCGCACGTGCAGCGCGTTGACGTAGGGGTCTTCCGCGATTTCGTCCTGCCAGGCCTTGGTCCCGTGACGCAATTCCGGATGACGGATCTTGAAGTCGGCCATGAGGGCGCGAAAGAGAAGCGACGTGTCGGGGAGGTTGTCGGGCTCGAGCTGATTGAGAAGAATCCGGCAGGAGACGTCGAAAAGTTCGCCCGAATTGCCGCGCAGCCTGAGCGCAACCCTCTGAAAGCGCAGGTCGACGGTTTCAGTGCGGATGCTCTTGCCCGAAGGGCCGCTTCGCAGGCGCACCGTCACGCGGCGCTCCTCCGTGCGGCCTGCGCGCTTCACTTGGCAGAAGTCGCCGTTGCAGATGAATTCGCCCTGAAGGCGCGTATTGAGAATGACCATGAGACGGTCGCCCGCCGCGAGCGTCTCGACGCCCGGAAACTGCAGCCGCCTGAAGGCGCGGTTGAGGTGCTGCACGCGCGCGTTCGTCTGCGCGATCATGATCGCGTTCTTCGTCACGCGCCTGCCCATCGCCTCCCAGCAGAGCCTCGCCATGTCGCGCGCCGCAATGCGCTCGACGTCCTGCGCTCCTTCGGGGAGCTTCGGGATCGCGAAGACGCCCTCGCGAAGCCCGGTGCGAAGCTGCGTTGCAAGCTCAAGAATGGCGGAATCCTTCTTCTGGCGCACGATGTCGGTGAGCGTGTGCACGTCGGGCCGCATGCCGAAGGCCTCGTCGAGATAGTCGGCCGACAAGGCGGGCGAGACGTTCATGCCGACGGGCGGGAGCTGCGCGGCGTCGCCCACGAACAGGATGTGCCTGCGGTGCGCGCAGGGGGCGTCCTCGAGAAAGTGCAGGAGGTCGGCGAGAAGGCGGCCCGAGCCGAACTGCAGGAGCGGATTCTGCGTCTCGCGGTCGGAGACCATC
>CABUOH010000324.1 GCA_902493085.1 uncultured Sutterella sp.
TGCCCACCTGGGCCGCAACGGCCGTGGCAAGCGCCTGAAAGGAGCTCATGCCCGACTTGTCGGCACGCTTGCCGAAGAGCGACGCTCCGCCCAGAAGGAAGCGGGCCGCAAGACCGAACTTGCGCACCTGAACGAAGCGCAGCTTGATGGTGTAGAAGATGCCCGTGCCGCAAAGCAGCGGAATCAGGAAGAAGACGCCCCAGAGGACGCCGTTGACGTCGCTGACGATTTGATTGAGGAAATCCATTTGACGCTTGATTGAAGTCGCTTGATTGGAAAAGGACACGAAGGGCTCAAAGAAAAGAGCCCCTTCGCTTGTTTGTCGTTCTGTTTTCCGTTCCGGCCGGCTTTACCTTCTTTCACTGTCGAGCGGCAGAGTGGAAATTGAATTCTAATGCAATCCGCATTTCCCCTTAGGGCAACAGCATGATTTTCTTCATGAAGGCGATCCCTGCGGGGATCACGGCTTCGTCGTTCCAGCAAAAATGCGGCGAATGAAGCTCGTGTGCGGGGCCGACGCCGAGGAAGAAGAAGACGCCCGGCACATGCTTCTGGTAGAAGGAAAAGTCCTCCGCCGCAAGGACGGGTTCGGGAAGCAGGTTCGGCGCATGCGCGCCGAGGTCCTCCGAGACGCGCGAAAAGAGCGCCTCGTGATTCCAGACGGCGGGGTAGCCCGTGCTGAAGGAGACTTCGAGCCCGCAGCCCGTGCGCCCGGCCGTTTCGGCGGCGAGCGTCCTGAGCTGCCCGCGGATCATCTCGGCCGCGTCCTCGTCATAGGTGCGAAGGGTGCCTTGAATTTCGGCCGACCCCGCCACGGCGTTGCGAACCGTGCCCGCCGTCATGCGGCCGAACTGCAGCGTGCGGAGCACGTCGTCCGGCAGCGCTTCGGTCCAGGCGTAGGCGGCATTCATCCAGTCGACGCCCGCGCGAAGGGCGTCGAGCCCCTCGGCAGCGCGCGAGACGTGCACGCTTTTGCCCGTCACCCTGAGCGTCACCTCGTTCGAGCGGGCCATCATCGGGCCCGGACGCGACCAGACGCTCCCCTCGGGGAGATTGGGCCAGAGGTGCAGGCCGAAGACGCGCGTGACGCGGTACTTTTCAAAGACCCCGGTCTCGCAGAGCCGGCCCGCGCCGCCCGTCGTCTCCTCGGCGGGCTGAAAGACGAAGAGCACGTTTCGCGGAAGCCTTTCGCCCGCGGCGAGCATGCGGGCCGTTTCTTCGGCAAGACCGAGCTCGATGGCCGTGTGCCCGTCGTGCCCGCAGGCATGCATGCGCCCGGGCCTTTCGGACGCGAAGAAGAGCCCCGTGCATTCGGTGACGGGAAGCGCGTCCATGTCGGCGCGAAGCGCAACGGTTTCGTCTGCACCCGCATCGAAATACGCGCAGACGCTCCCCTTGATGGGCAAGAAGATCTCGGCGCCGAGCGGCTCGAGCACCTTTCTCACATAGGCCGTCGTATCGGGCAGCTCGTCGTCGAGCTCGGGCATGCGGTGCAGATCCCTGCGGTATTGGACGGCATTGACGCTCATGGGGCGCATCTCCAGACAATAAGAATGATCCAAAGAGACAGAAAGGCCGGCAGGGGCACGCGGGCCCGAGCCGGCTCTCAGCCAAAAGGTCCCCTCTTTATATCACGGCTCCCGTACGGTCTGCCCGTCTGCGGGACGATTTCGACGAATATAAGGCATTTGTCGTACGACATCCCGCCTAGACGGCTTGAGCGCGGCGGCCTTATGGGCGCATTCGCGCCGACGCCCCTTTTCAAAGCGACGCCCGGCATGGTACCTTTCATACTGCAGATCACGTTCTGCAGATAGAGGAGCGGGGACGAAGAGCCCGACCGAGCCGGCAGGCGAGGACGTCGAGGCGAGGCAACCCCGCCGAATCATCCGCGAAGGGCGCTTCCGGATGATGGGCCGCAGGAGAACATCCTGCGGACTGTCCGTCCGGGCATCCGGCCGGTTGCGCTATCCCTTCAGAAACGCCGCGAACTCCCATTTCGCGCCTACTGTCGGCACAAGCGCCTCTGTCGACGGTTTTTCCATTTTCTGTTTCTGAGGTACTCCCCATGAAGTTCGAAAACGTCCGAGGCTCCATCGTCGCCATGATCACGCCCTTTCACGAAGACGGGAGCGTGAATTTCGAAGCTCTCACAACCCTGATCGAGCGCCAGATCGCAGGCGGCACGAGCGCCATTCTCACGCTCGGCACGACGGGCGAATACTCCACGATGACGCACGAGGAGGACGCCGCCGTCGTGCGCCACACGATCGACACGGTCGCGGGACGCGTGCCCGTCATCGTCGGCTCGGGCTCCAACTGCAC